>DATDDW010000153.1:0-5649 GCA_036523615.1 Sphingomicrobium sp. | reverse complement strand
GCCTTCCTGCCGCGGCTGATCGGGTTCGGGCTGATCCTGTTCATCGGCTACGTCCTTGCCAGGATCGTGCGGCGGCTGGTCGAAACCGTGCTGATCGCCGCCAACATCGACGGGCTGCTTGCGCGCTTCGGCATCGGTTCGACCGAAGGCACCGTGCGGACCGCGCCTGAAGCGGTGCCGCCGGGTGCCGCGCCGGGCACAACTCGCGCCAGCCTCGCCCGCGCCGCCGGCGTGCTCGTGTTCGCGATCATCATCATCCAGGTCGCCATTGCCGCGCTCCAGGTGCTCGGGATCGAGGCAATCTCGGGGCCGGCGATCGACATGCTGAACCAAATCTATGCGGCGCTGCCGCGGATCCTCGCTGCAGCGCTATGGATCGGCATCGCCTTCATCATCGGCCGGTTCGTGAAATCGATCATTGAAGCGATCCTTCCACCGACGGGCTTCGACGACGCGATTCGTTCGACCGGCGTGCTGCCAGGCAGCGCGTTCCCATCGCGCATCATCGCCAACATCGCGATGATCGCGATCATCCTCGCCGCGTCGATCGAAGCGGCGCGCCAGCTCGGCGGCGACCAGATCGCCATCTTCCTTGCCCAGGTTACGGCGCTCGGCGGCAAGGTGATCTTCGGCACGCTGATCATCGTCGTCGGCATTTTCCTCGCCCGGATCGTCGCTAACCTGGTCGGCAGCGGCACCGGCGAAGGCGGCTTTGCCCAGACGCTGGTGCGCTATGCGATCATCGCCTTGTTCACCGCCATCGGCCTCACCTTCATGGGGCTTGCCGACGAGATCGTGATGCTCGCTTTCGGGCTGATCCTGGGCTCGGCGGCGATCGCGACTGCGCTCGCCTTCGGGCTTGGCGGCCGCGATGCCGCGGGACGGATCGTCGAGCGCTGGGCCGACCAGGCCGGCGGCCCGCCGATGCCGCCGCCGCGGCCGAAGCGAATCCGCCAAGCGCAATCGGCCGGGAGCGACGAAGGCCAGCCGCCGCTGGTCTGACGATGACGTGGGACGAAGCGGTCGCTTGCGCGCTCGCGCTGCCCGACACCGAGCTGTCGACCAGCTACGGCAAGCCGGCGGTGAAGATCGCGTCGAACGGCCGCGCGTTCCTCTTTCCCAGCCACGAAGCGGACACGTCGTTCGCCGTCGCGATCGACCTCGACACGGTCGAAATCCTGAAAGCGACGGAGCCCGAGACCTACTGGCAAACGCCGCATTATGAAGGGTGGCCGGCAGTCCTGATCCGCTATGAAGCGGCCGACGAGGAACGGGTCCGCGACACCATCCGTCGCTCCCACGCTTATGCCGCCGCGCTGCCCAAGAGCCGCCCGCGCAAGCGCAAGTGAGTCCATTCGCAAGCTACGTCGCGATCGACTGGTCCGGGGCCAAGGGCAAGCGCCACAAGGGGATCGCGATCGCCGAGGCGCGCGGCGAGGCCGCGCCGCGGCTGATCCGCCCCGGCCACATCTGGTCGCGTGAGGAAGTGCTTCACTGGCTGCTGCGACGCGCGGCCAAGGAGCCGACGCTGTTCGGCTTCGACTTCAGCTTCGCTCCGCCGATCGTCGAACGCGGCGAGTATCTGCTCGGCGAGCCGGGCATCCCGAAAACGGCCCGCGAATTCTGGGCCTATGTCGATCACGTCTGCGACGACGATGACCTCGGCGCGGCGAGCTTCCTCGAGCAGGCACACCGCAGGCATTTCTATTTCGGCATCGCCGACGGAGTTAAGGCCGGCTTCATGCACTTCCGCCAATGCGACGCTCGGCTGAATGCGCAGGGAGGCCGCAAGACGGCTAGCGCCTATGACGCGATCGGTGCGGCCCAGGTCGCCAAGGCGAGCTTTTCGGGCATGCGCTTCCTCCATCGCCTGGACGGCAAGGTCGCGATCTGGCCAATGGACGCGCTCCCCGAGAGCGGCAGCGCGGTCGTCGAAATCTATACCCGCATCTACCTTCGCCGCGCTGGCATGAGCGGCGGCAAGCTGCGGTCGCGCGAGGCGCTCAACCTAGCCCTCCAGGGCCTGGGCAGCCCGCCGACGCGCCTCAGGTTCGAGCCCGACGACCACCAGACCGACGCGCTGGTCACCGCGGCGGGGATGCGCCAGCTGGCGATGACCGAGCCACGCGCGTTCGAGCCCAAGGGGCTGACGCCGCAGATTGCGCGAAGCGAAGGCTGGACCTTCGGCGTGCTATAACCCAGATGCTGTGGCGGGCCGGATTAGCTCAGTTGGTAGAGCAGCGGTTTTGTAAACCGAAGGTCGCGGGTTCAAATCCTGCATCCGGCACCAGCCTTAAGTTCACTAAATTCTCGCGATGCGCGTTTTTTCGTGAATTTAGCGGACCGCAGGCGCGAAGCTCAGCAAACGGACAGACGCTGCCAAAGAACCTCACTGAGCATCTCACAAGCGTGCCGCTGTAGGACAGCAAAATCGCCCTCATTTCACGCGGCTATAGTAGAGGAGAAAGGCGAGTTCGTTCGGCTTACCCCCGCCGAAGAATCCGCTCTTACTCTCGAGTCCCAACTTCCTCAGGTCGGCGATGAAGGGGTCTTGCTGAAGCGCCTGTTGCGCCTGGTTCTGGGGTATCTTCGGATCATATTCCTTTGGCAGTGGTCCCGGCCATCCGATCGTTCCCCCGATTTCGCATAGGTCTGTGGCGCAGGTCACTCGCAACGCATTGCCCGCCTTCCCGATCAGCGGGATTTGCAGCGCACGGGCGCGGATCGCGGTCTCCATCGAAGGAGCCCACTGAGCGTCACGAGGCTCTGCACGGATCTTGGCATGCAAGGTAGCCGGATCCGGGCCGGAAGGAACTGCCGTGCCGAGCAGCGGATCGACTTCGTTGGTCGCAGGTGACTCCTGCGTCATCAGGGCCGCAGCGCTCGCGGCAGCGACGAGAAACAGCGCAATCATCGCAAACACTCCCATCTGCGGACGCCAAAGCTCGGCGTCGGACGGCGAGCTTGTTGCTGCAGGCGCGGTCCCTCTGCCCACCCCGATTTGATTGTCCCGATTTTCCTGTGCCTTGAGCAGCCTGGCCAGCTCGCGGCTGCTCCCCACTCCCGTCTTGCGCCGTGCTTCGCGCAGCCGTTCGTTCACCGCCGCGGGCGTCGAGCCGGTCGCCGTCGCGATGCTCTTCGCGGTATGCCCTTCGGCGAGCAGCCGCAGTACCCGTCGCTCAGCCTCATTCAGGCGCGAAACATCGATCGTGAGGTCACTCCTGAACAGATGCCCATCGTTCACGATTGTCGCCACTCTTCCAGAATGCTGTAAGAGGATAGTGGGCGGCTACCCCAATTTTTTGGTGTGAAGGACCGGCCGCATGAGGAGACCAGCATGCCTCAGTACGTGATCGAACGTGAAATGCCCGGCGTCGGCCAGCTCGGCGCTGAGGACCTCAAGTCGGCCTCGCAAACGTCGTGTTCGGTCTTGAAGGACCTCGGCCCGCAGATCCAGTGGGTCCACAGCTACGTCACCGACAACAAGATCTATTGCGTTTATCGCGCGCCCAACGAGGAGCTGATCCGCGAGCATGCGCGGCAGGGCGGCTTCCCCGCCAACAAGATCTCGCAGGTGCGCAGCATGATCGATCCGACGACTGCCGAGTAAAGCCAAGACTCTCCGCCAAAGTGTTGGTATTGCAAGGCCCTGAGGGGCAGCATGGCCGACGTATTCGTCTCGTACGCGCGGCAGGACGAGCCGCAGGCGCAGCGCGCCGCCGACGCGCTGCGCGGCGCCGGCTATGGCGTTTGGCGCGACGACGAGTTGCCGGCGCATCGCAGCTACGCCGAGGTCATCGAGGAGCGCCTCAAGGGCGCCAAGGCCGTGGTCGTGCTGTGGTCGGCGGAGGCGGCAAAGTCGCAATGGGTGCGCGCCGAGGCGGATAGCGCGCGCAGCATCGGGACGTTGGTCCAGGCCAGCCTCGACGGGACCATCCCGCCGATGCCCTTCAACCAGATCCAGTGCGCCGACCTTAAGGAGTGGGACGGCAAGGCGAGTTCGCCCGGCTGGCGCAAGCTGCTCGCCAGCCTGGCCGAGCTCGTTGGAACCCCGGCGGCCGAGGAAGCGCGTCAGTCGGCCCGCGACCTGTCGATTTGCGTGCTCCCCTTCCAGAACATGAGCGGGGACAGCGAACAGGAATATTTCAGCGATGGGATCAGCGAAGACATCACCACCGACTTGTCGAAAGTCTCGGCGCTCGAGGTGATTGCCCGCAACACTGCCTTCACCTTCAAGGGCGCGTCGGTGAACGTGCGCGACGTCGCGCGGCAGCTCGGCGTCAGCCACGTGCTCGAGGGCAGCGTACGCAAGGTTGGCGACCGCGTGCGCATTACCGCGCAGCTGATCGACGGGGCCAGCGGCGGCCACGTCTGGGCCGAACGGTTCGACCGCGACCTCACCGACATTTTCGCCATCCAGGACGAGATCACCAAGGAGATCGTCCGCGCCCTGAGGCTCAAGCTGCTGCCCGAAGAAAAGAAAGCGCTCGAAAAGCGGGGCACGCAAAATGCCGAGGCGTACAACTTGTACCTGCTCGCGCGGCAATATTGGGTGACCGGCAACCACGGCGACGCGCGCCGCGAAGAACGGGTGATGCGCATCTGCAGCCGGGCGGTCGAGCTCGACCCGCAATATGCCGAGGCCTGGGCGCTGCTCGCCATCGCCCAGTCGAGCCTGCGCTACGGCTTCGACCGCCAGGTGGACGACGGCTTTGCCGCGGCCAACGCCGCGCTGTCGATCGACCCGAACATCCCGCAGGCGCGGCTGCCGATCATCAAACGCCTCGTCCAGCGCGGCAAGCACGACGAAGCGGCAGCGCAGATGGAAGAAGCGATCCGGCTCGGCAGCGAATCGTGGGAAGTGAACAAGGAGGCCGGCCGCTTCTACATCAACAAGCGCGATATCGCCGCGGCCACGCGCCATTATGAGAAGGCCGTCGAGCTGGTCGAAAGCGACTTCCACGCCTGGGCGATGCTTTCAACCTGCTATCAGGCGGTCGGCGACAAGGCGAAGCTGCGCGAGTCGGCCAAACGGATGATTTCGGAATCCCAGCTCGCGGTGCAGCAGGACCCGAGCAACGGCGCCGCGCTCGGCATCCTTGCCGGGGGCTATGCGCTGCTCGGCGAGAAGGAAAAAACCCGCGAGTGGATCGACCGCGCATTGCTCGTCGATCCTGACAACCTCAACATGCGCTACAACTTCGCTTGCGTGCTCGCGATCATGGGCGACAATGACGCTTCGCTAAAGATGCTCGAAAGCACCTTGAGCGCCGTCGGCGAATATCAGGTGCGGATCGCGGAGAGCGACCCCGACTTCGATGGCCTGCGCGACGACCCGCGCTTCGGCAAGCTGATCGCAAGCGCGAGGAAGCGGCTGGGGATGGCCGAAGCGCAAGCCGGCTAATTAGACCTCCACTTCGACCCACATCGGCGCGTGGTCGCTCGTCTTTTCCCAGCCGCGCGGCGTGCGGTCGACGCCCGCGGCCTTGAGCTTCTTCGCCAGCGACGGGCTCAACAATGCGTGATCGATGCGGATGCCGGCGTCGCGCTCGAACGAGTGCCGCCAGTAATGCCAGAAGGTGTAGACCCGCTCGTCGGGATGGGTCTTGCGCAGCGCGTCGGTCCAGCCCTGCGCCACCAGCTCCTCAT
>DATDDW010000152.1:0-20580 GCA_036523615.1 Sphingomicrobium sp. | reverse complement strand
GAGGTCGCGCTCGGCTGCCATTACCGCGTGGCCGACAAGTCGGCGAAGCTCGGCACGCCCGAGGTCAAGCTCGGGCTTTTGCCCGGCGCGGGCGGGACTCAGCGGTTGCCGCGCGTCGCGGGAGTGAAGAAGGCACTGGAAATGTGCGCGACCGGCAACCCGATCAGCGCCAAGCAGGCGTTCGACTGCGGTCTCGTCGATCGCCTGGTCGAAGGCGAATTGATCCCGCACGCGGTCGCTTATGCCGAGGAAGTGCGCGACGTCCGTCCGTTGCCCAAGTCGTCGGAACGGCACGACCGGATCGCCGAGGCCGACGCCTCGGTGTTCGATGACTTCCGCTCGGCCAACGCCAAGAAGTTCCGCGGCTTCGAGGCTCCGGTCAAAGCCATCGAGGCGGTGAAGGTCGCGACCGAGAAGCCGTACAGCGAAGGCGTAATAGAGGAGCGCAAGTTGTTCATGGAGCTGATGGGCGGTGAGCAGTCCGCCGCGCAGCGCTACTTCTTCTTCGCCGAGCGCAAGGCGGCGAAGATCGAAGGCCTGCCCGAGGACACCGCGCCGCGCCCGATCCACAAGATCGGAGTGATCGGTGCCGGCACCATGGGCGGCGGGATTTCGATGAACTTCCTGTCGGCGGGAATACCCGTGACGATCGTCGAGATGAGCCAGGACGCGCTCGACCGTGGCACCGGCATCATCCGCAAGAATTACGAAGCGAGCGCGGCCAAGGGGAAGCTGACCGCCGAGCAGGTCGAAAAGGCGATGGGCTACCTGCAGCCGACGCTCGATTTCGCCGCGCTGGCCGATTGCGACCTCATCATCGAGGCTGTTTACGAGAACATGGACGTCAAGAAGGAGGTGTTCGGCCGGCTCGACAAGATCGCCAAGCCGGGCGCGATCCTCGCCTCCAACACCTCGTACCTCAACCTGAACGAGATCGCGGCCTCGACATCGCGGCCTGGAGACGTCGTCGGCATGCACTTCTTCTCGCCGGCGAACATCATGAAGCTGCTCGAGGTCGTGCGCGGCGACAAGACGGCGCCCGACGTGCTGCTGACCGCGATGACGCTTGGCAAGCGCATCAAGAAGGTCCCGGTGGTCGCCGGCGTCTGCCACGGCTTCATCGGCAACCGCATGCTGATGCCGCGGCAGGTCGAGGCGACCAAGCTTCTGCTCGAAGGCGCGACCCCTGAGCAGGTCGATCGCGTCCATGTCGAATTCGGCATGCCGATGGGCCCGTTCCAGATGGCCGACCTCGCCGGCGTCGACATCGGCTGGCACCGCGACCCCAACCGTATCGAGAATATCCGCGACGCGCTCTGCGCGATCGACCGCTGGGGGCAGAAGAAGGGCGCTGGCTTCTACGATTATGACGAGAAGCGGAAACCCAGCCCGTCGCCGGTGGTGCAGCAAATCATCGGGGATTTCGCGGCCAAGCAGGGCGTCGAACGTCGCGAGATCTCCGACCAGGAGATCATCGAGCGCACGCTCTACACGATGGTAAACGAGGGCGCGAAAATCCTTGAGGAGAATATCGCCCAGCGTGCGTCCGACATCGATGTCGTGTGGGTCTACGGCTACGGCTGGCCGGTGTATCGCGGCGGGCCGATGTTCTGGGCCGACAGCGTCGGCCTCCAGACGATCGTCGAGGGCCTCAAGCGGCAGGAAGACCGGATGAAGCCCGAGTTCAGCTTCTCGCAGCTGCTGCTCGACAAAGCGGCAAAGGGCGAAAGCTTCACACGCTAGGAGCGGCGCTCCTCCTCGAGCAGGCTGAGCATGGCGAGCGCCACACCGGCGACGAGCGCGCTGGTGATGAACGTCGCCGACGCGCCCTCTCGGTCCCACAGCCATCCGGCCCCGAGGCTGGCGAGCAGAGCGCCGATTCCGGTCACGAACCAGAAGGCGCCGAAGCTCGTCGCGCGCAGATGCTCGGGTGCGCTGTCGGCGATCATCCGCGAGAAGATCCCCTGCGTCAGCGCCATGTGCGCGCCCCACAGAGCGGTGCCGAGCACAAGCCCGGCGAAGTTGTCGGTCTCCGCCAGCACGAGGTTGCCGGCGATCAGCACGACCATGCCGCCGATCAGGATCATTCGCGGCGGCATCCGGTCGCTGAGCGCTCCCGCGGGGTAAGCGAGCGCGACATAAGCGAGGTTGAAGATCGCGAGCGTTAGGGGCGACATCGCTTCGGTGAGTCCGATGTCGAGCCCTTTGAGGATCAGGAAGGCTTCGGAGAAGCGGGCGAGGCTGAACAGGAAGCCGACGTACAGCAGCCGTTTGGTCTCCTTGTCGAGCTGCTTGAACCCGGCGAAGAACGGCGACTTCTTGAGCGGCGCGAGGTGCTGCTCGGGTTCCCTGAGCGCCAGCCAGGCGAGCAGGAACGAGATGGCGGCCGGGACGATCGCCACCCAGTAGACCGCGCGGATGTCGCTCGCGAACCAGGCCATGAGGCCAATGGCTGCGACGGGCGCGAGCAGCGCTCCGATCGTGTCGAGCGCCTGGCGCAGGCCGAACGCGCGGCCGCGGATCTCCGGCGGCGTCTCGTCGGCCACCATTGCGTCGCGCGGTGAGCCCCGGATCCCCTTGGCAATCCGATCGGCGAAGCGGGCGAGCATCACCGTGGCGCCGCCCGTCGCGAGCGGGAACAGCGGCTTCGACAGAGCGGCGAGCCCGTAACCGGCCATGATCCACGGTTTGCGCTTGAGGCTCCGATCGGACAGGCGGCCGGAGAAGAGCTTGGCGAAGTTCGCCGTCGCCTCGGCTACTCCGTCAATCGCGCCGAGCGCCGTCGCAGGCAAACCCAGCACGATGGTGACGAAGGCCGGCAGCAGCGCGTGATAGATCTCGCTCGACAGGTCCATGAACAGGCTGACGAAGCCGAGGACCCAGACGTTGCGGGGAAGGGGCGGGCGGCTGCTCAAGCCTTCGTCATCGCCGCCGGACCTGGCGATGGCAAGCGCGTGCCGAGACTTCTAAACTGCAATGTTGCGTGCAGCCCAAAGGTTGTTAGGCTGCAATCATGATCGGGGCTTCGACACCGGAAGGGCTCGCAGCGCGGTTCACGGCCGTCGCCCACACCTGGGTCGGCGATGGCCCTGCGGAACGGGCCGAACGCGCGCGGCGCAAGCTCCTCGCTGCGATCGGTTCGCGGGAGCCGGCAACGCTCAACGAGGTCGCCAAGGCGACCGGCCGCGGAGCGCCGGCGGTGAGCCGCTCGGTCGACACGCTGGTGCGCGCTGGGCTGGTCGAGCGCATGCAGGATCCGGATAACCGCCGCCGCCTCGCGCTGCGCCTGACCGAGGCTGGGCGCGAGCGGCTGGCGCAGGCCCATTCGGCGAGCGGCTCGGCGCTGACCATGAAGCTCGCGCGGCTCGCACACAGCGAATTGCGCGCCGTCGAACGCGCGATCGAGATCATGGAGCGCGGCCTGTAAAGCGCAGACGCCCGCCATGCTGCATTGCAACATGAGCCCGGAATCACTACATCGCGGGTGCAATTTCCCGGGAAAATCGAGATGAACCTGCGCAACGTGGCGATCATCGCCCACGTCGATCATGGCAAGACGACGCTTGTCGACCAGCTGTTCCGCCAGTCCGGCACGTTCCGCGACAACCAGCGCGTCGAGGAGCGGGCGATGGATTCGAACGAGCTCGAGAAAGAGCGCGGGATCACCATCCTCGCCAAGTGCACCAGCGTCGAGTGGACAGGAACGGGCGCTGAGCCCGTTCGGATCAACATCGTCGACACGCCCGGCCACGCCGACTTCGGCGCCGAGGTCGAGCGCATCCTGTCGATGGTCGACGGCGTGATCCTTCTGGTCGACGCGGCCGAGGGCCCCATGCCGCAGACAAAGTTCGTCACCGGTAAGGCGCTGGCGCTCGGCCTCAAGCCGATCGTCGTCGTCAACAAGATCGACCGCTCCGACGCGCGGGCGGCCGAGGTGCTCGACGAGATTTTCGAGCTGTTCCTCAACCTCGACGCCAATGATGAGCAATTGGACTTCCCGACGCTCTACGCGAGCGGCCGCGCCGGTTACGCCGGGCCTACCGACGACGTGCGCTCGGGCGACCTGACGCCGCTGTTCGAGACCATCGTTGCGCACGTCCCCGCGCCGCGCGTCGACGCCGGTCCGTTCCGCATGCTCGCGACATTGCTCGACCGCGACCCGTTCCTCGGCCGCATCCTGACCGGCCGCGTGGAATCCGGGAGCATCTCGGTCAACGATCCGATCCATGCGCTCGACGTGGGCGGCAAGGTCGTCGAGGTGGGACGCGCGACCAAGCTGTTCGGCTTCCGCGGGCTCGAGCGCGTGCCGGTCGAGCAGGCGCAGGCGGGGGACATCATCGCCATCGCGGGCCTCGTCAACGCGACCGTTTCCAACACCATCGCCGACCCCGCCGTCGCTGCGCCGCTCCATGCGCGCGAGATCGACCCGCCGACGCTCAGCATGACCTTCGCGGTCAACGACAGCCCCTTCGCCGGCAAGGACGGCGACAAGGTGCAGAGCCGCGTGATCCGCGACCGCCTGCTGCGCGAGGCCGAGGGCAATGTCGCGATCCGCGTGACCGAGAGCGGCGAGGCTTATGAGGTCGCCGGCCGCGGCGAGCTCCAGCTCGGGGTGCTCATTGAGACTCTGCGCCGCGAAGGCTTCGAGCTGTCGATCAGCCGCCCGCGCGTCCTCTTCCGCGACGGTCCGAGCGGCCGGGAGGAGCCATACGAGACGGTCGTCATCGACGTCGACGACGAGTTCAGCGGGACGGTCATCGACAAGCTCGCGATGCGCAAGGGCGAGATGACCGACATGCGCCCGTCGGGCGGGGGTAAGACCCGCCTGACCTTCAGTGCGCCGAGCCGCGGCCTGATCGGCTATCACGGCGAGTTCCTCTCCGACACGCGCGGCACCGGAATCATGAACCGGATTTTCGAGCGTTACGGCCCCTACAAGGGCCCGATCGCCGGCCGCCAGAACGGCGTCCTCATCTCGATGGAGCAGGGCCCCGCCGTCGCTTATGCACTGAACGCGCTCGAGGAGCGCGGCATCCTGTTCGTCTCGCCCGGCGAGATGCTCTACGAGGGCATGGTCATCGGCGAGAACGCCAAGCCGCAGGACCTCGAGGTCAATCCGTTGAAGTCCAAGCAGCTGACCAACTTCCGCGCGAGCGGCAAGGACGAAGGCATCCGCCTTACACCGCCCAAGCGCATGACCCTCGAGCAGGCGATCGCCTATATCGGGGACGACGAGCTGGTCGAGGTGACTCCCAAGGCCGTCCGCATTCGCAAGCGCTTCCTCGATCCGCACGAGCGCAAGCGCGCCGCGCGGCAGAGTGAGGCGGCTTAAGCGAGCGTAACCCAATCGCGTCTGCGGCGTTGGAAGCTCCGTGCGTGCGAGGACCGTACAGTGGATCATTGGCGGCGCCTTCGCCTGCGCTCTCCTCGGCGCCTTGGGCGCAGTCGCCTACGTCAAGTCGGGCCTGTTCAATGTCGCGGCCACAAAGCGCCATTCGACCCTCACCTGGTGGGCCACGCATGAGACGATGATCCATTCCGTCCGCCACTATGCGGCCGGCATCTCAGCGCCCGCGCAATTCACGCCGCAACAGGTGCTCACCGGCTTTTGCGCCTACCAAACGCATTGCGTGGCCTGCCATGGCGCGGCGGGAGTGCCGCGCGAGCAATGGGCCAGCGGGTTCGAGCCGAGTCCGCCCTATCTGCTCGATGTCACCAACATCTGGAACCGCGCGCAGCTCTTCTGGCTGGTCAAGAACGGGATCAAGATGACTGGTATGCCCGCCTGGGGCGAGTCGATGTCGGATCCCGAAATCTGGGATGTGGTCGCCTTCATCGAAGCCAGCCGGCAATTGCCGCCGCAGACCTATGTCCAGTGGGCCGCGCAGAAGCGCTGCAGCGGCCCCGTCGAGCCTCCGACACCGACGCCCCCACGGCTGCCGCCAAGCGGCATCTAGTGGTGTTTGCGCGCCTCGCGGTTCGCAGCCTCGAGTGCGTGCAGCAGGCTCGGTTCGTCCGGCGAGCCGACGTCGGCGACGCGCCAGCCGGCTGGAGTCAGTGCGAGCTGGAGCTTGAGGTCGTGCGGCGGATCCGCGGTGCCATAGGTCAGCCGCACCGTCGCGACGGCACTGCGCTTCGTCGGCTGGGCGAGGCTGCGGATGGTGGCGCCGATCTTCGCCCAGTCCTGGCAATCGCACAAAGGGTCGCCGTCGAGGTAGCCGACTTCGCCGTGGGCCAGCCGCTCATCTTCGCGAATTGCCGCGACGAGCGGGCGAGCGAAGATGCGGTCCATCCGGCGCAGGGGGCTGTAATTGTCATCGACGTAGCCAGCGTAGATGCGCTGGATGAACGCGCGCGGCGTTTCCGCGGGCTGTGCCCCGGCGGCGGCGAGCAGAAGCAGGGTCATCGGCCTCCCCCCATGTCGAGGATGATGCGCCACTCGTCGTCGCGCACTGGTGCAACGGACAGCCGCGACTGCCGGATCAGCTCCATCTTTGCCAGCCGCGGCTCGGCCTTGATCTCGGCGAGGGTTACCGGCTGTGTGAGCGGCCGCACCGGCTCCACGCGGACCGACACCCAGTCGGGATCCTTTGGGTCCGGCTGCGCCTCGCGCGCAATGCGCATGATGCCGACGACCGCCTTGTCGGACATGCTGTGGTAGAAGAACGCCTCGTCGCCGGCCTTCATCGCCTTGAGGTGCAGCCGCGCGGCATTGTTGCGCACGCCATCCCATTCGGTTCCGCCGTCGCGCACCAGATCGGACCAGCTGTAGCTCTCCGGTTCCGATTTCATCAGCCAATGGGCCATGATTCGGCGCCCGTAGCGGTCTGTTAATCGAAGCGAAAGCGGCAGGGAGTGCGCTTCCGCACGGTTAATCGTGCGTCAGCGGCGACGAAACGAAGGTAATTCAATTGGTTCCGTCGCTCATCCCCCGAGTCCAACGGTTCACCGCCAAACGGTTTGAAACCGCGAGAAGTTAACATATCTGGGCTTCAGCGATTGAGAGCGAGCGAGCCCAAGAGACGGTCGAGACCGCGGGGCTCCAGAGGCAAGACGGGCAATCCCCCGCTGGAGATTAACGCGCCTTAGGGCGCCTCCAGCGGGCCTGTGCCCGCCAGTAGAGGGCAAAACATCAATGGTTAAGTTGCTTGGCGGGCGCACTGCGTCCGCGGTCGTGGGGATTCTCATGCTTGCGGTTGGCTCGAGTGCCACCGCGCAGGACATGACCAAGCTCAACGTTTCCGCGGCGGTTAAGGCGGTTGGCACGACGGCCGCTTCGGTGGCCTCGACCCTGGCGAAGCCGGCGGTCGCCGCGACGACCGCGGTTGCGGTCGGCAACGGCAACGTCTTCCAGGCGCAGCCCGCGCGGTCGGTTACGCTGCAGCTTACGGCGCCGATGGCGACCGAAGCTGCGTGGCTCTACCGCAATGGCTGGCCGCTTTATGCGCTCGTCGACCGCTATGCGACGAACGCGGCGCTCGACCAGCAGACCAACTGCCTTGCAACTGCCGTCTACTTCGAAGCGCGCGGGGAATCGTTCGAAGGTCAGCTCGCTGTCGCTCACGTGGTGATGAACCGCGCGTCGTCGGGCCGCTATCCGCCCGATTGGTGCAGCGTGGTGAAGCAGCCGGCGCAATTCTCGTTCGTCCGTCACGGCGAGTTTCCGCAGGCCGACACCAATTCCAGTGCGTGGCGCAAGGCCCAGGCGATCGCCGAGCTCGCCGCCGCCAACATCGTTCCGAGCGTCAGCCAGGACGTGCTGTGGTACCACGCCGATTACGTCGCTCCGACGTGGCGCCGGAACCTCACCGAAGTCGAAAAGATCGGCGCTCACATCTTCTATCGCGCATAAGAGCAGGGCCCACTGCGGGCTCTCATCGCGGAAGGCGCTCCGGGACTCGCTCCCGGGGCGCCTTTTTCGTTGCTCCGCTTCGCTTCGGCGCGGCAGAGACTCGGCTCAGCGTTAACTATGTTCAAGGGGGATTCGCAGGCGCAACAATCCCGGTGAGCATCCAACCTCCGGATTTCCCGGGGGGATTTCCGTGGGAGTGTCGGGGGAGGCTCGCGGGTGCTCAGGATTCTGATCGTCGAGGACGATTCACAGCTTGCAATCACGCTGAAATATCTGGTCGAGGACAATCCGCGCTATCGCGTTGTCGCGATGGCCGAGGACGCCGAAGGCGCCATCGCCGCGACCGAGGAGCATGAGCCCGACCTGGTCCTCCTCGATCTTCATCTGGCGCACGGCACGACCGGTTTTTCCGTCGCGGTCCGGCTCAACGATTTCGGCGTCCCTTGCCTCTTCGTTAGCGGCAAGGCGCCGCGCTTTCCCATGCCCGACTTGGCGCTCGGCTGCCTCATGAAGCCGTTCACCGCCGAGGACGTCCACCGCTCGCTGGCATTGGCCGAAGATCTGCTGCGCGGGCGCGAGACGCTGAGCCCGAAAATGCCCGAGAACCTCACCTGGTACGAGCCGCAGGACGAGTTGCCGCCCCCGGAGCCCGGCTATATCCCGTCGAAGCCGTCGCTGCGCACCCGCTTCGAGCACTGGATCTCGGGTCACCAGCACTAGGCACGGCTCGCGCCCGCCCGCGCGGCGCCGCGCCGCGTATGGGGCAGTTCCTTAAGAAGTTGTTGGCAATGACGCGGCTGCAATGGTGGCGGAACCCCATCCCCCGACGCTGTACGCCAGTCGCCCAACGCCGCGGCTGGCGAACCAGCTGTCGTACATGGCGATGGCGGTTCTCATCACCGTCGCCGTCGTTGCGATCACTGGCCTCTACTGGTCGACGCGGCAGAGCGACGCCGTGTCGGTCGAGCGGCAGGTCCGCGTTGCCCGGCATTCGATCGACATCACGCTCGATGAGCTCGCGCTGCAGCAGGAGACGGTGGCCGTCTGGGACGAGAGCGCGCTCGAGATGGCCAAGGCGTCGCCCAACCGCCAGTGGCTGTTCGACAATGTCGGCAGCTGGCTGCACCGCATATTCGCTCACGATGCCGGCTTCCTGCTCAACGGCCGCGACCAGCTTGTCCAGGCCGTGGACGAGGGCAACCTCATTCCGCCCGACCGCTATGACGTGCTGCGGCCCCAGCTGCAGCCGGTGATCGATGCGGTGCGCGGCCGTGTCCGCGTCCTCAACGGCAAGCACGATCGCTTGCCCGGCGAGGCCTTGGCAGCGAACTCGACCGTGCGGACGACGCCGCGGGCGATCCATAGCACGCGCTTGCTGATGCTCGGCGGCCGCCCCGCGGCGGTCAGCGCGATGCTGATCAAGCCCTCGACGCCCGATTATGCGAAACCGTCTCCGAAATGGCCCATTCTCATCAGCGTCCGCTACCTCGACGCGAGCTTCCTCGACGAGCTGCAGTCGCGCTACGTGATCGACAGGCCGCACTTTTCGGTTTGGCCCGACCACCGTTCGGGCGAAGCTGCGGTCGACGTGCGCACGCAGTCGGGCAATCGTCTCGGTTACCTCATCTGGACTCCCGAGCTTCCCGGCAGCCGGATCCTGCGCACGCTGCTGCCGACGGTCGTCGCCAGCCTGGCGATCCTCGCGCTGCTGATGACCGCGCTGACGCGCAGCCTGACGCAGACGCTCAATGAGCGCGCAGCATTTGAGGCGCGCGCCGCACACCTTGCCTACCATGACTCGCTTACCGGGCTGCCCAACCGCGCGCTGCTCAACGAGCGGCTACAGCACGCTTTGTCGGCGCTTCACCGCGGCGGGAAGTTGTCGCTGCTGCTGATCGATCTCGACCGGTTCAAACGGATTAACGACACGCTTGGCCATCTCGCCGGGGATCAGTTGATCCGCGATTTCGCCGCGCGTTTGAGCCGCTTAATTCGCCGCGGCGACACCGTCGCCCGGCTCGGGGGGGACGAGTTCGCGGTTCTTCTATGCGAGAATTGGGAGTTTCAGGAGATCGACGAACTTTGCAGCGCGATTATCGCGCTGTTCGACGTGCCTTTCACGCTTCTCGACACGCAGGTGTTCGGCGGCGCGAGCATCGGCGCGGTGCACGCCAGCGCCAGCACCCGCGACGCGACCGAACTGCTGCGCCGGGCCGACGTCGCGCTTTACCGCGCCAAGGCCGACGGCCGCGGCTGCGCGCGCGTCTACGACAGCGGGATGGACGAAAATAACCAGATCCGCGCGCGGCTCGAGGCCGACCTTCGCGAGGGCCTCGAGGCTGGGCAGTTCGCCGTCTGGCACCAGCCGCAGGTGGACCGCGAAAAGCGGCTTGTCGGGCAGGAATTGTTGCTGCGCTGGAACCACCCTTTGCTGGGCTGCGTCGGCGCTCAGGACATCATTCCGCTGGCCGAAGAAACGGGCCTCATTCTTCCCATCGGCGAGTGGATGCTCGACCAAGCAGCGAAGATTGCCGCTGCCTCGCCGGAACTCTTCACGGCGGTGAACCTGTCGCCGCTCCAGCTCGCCGAGCCCGGCTTCGCTGAGCGGCTGATCGATACGTTCGCGGCGCATGGGGTGGACTTCGGCCGGGTCGAGCTTGAAGTCACCGAGCAGGTGATGCTCGACCGAACGACGGCGGCCATGTCGAACCTGTGGACCATCCGCGAGGCGGGCTTCCGCATCGCGCTCGACGACTTCGGCACCGGCTATTCCTCGCTCAGCTATTTGCGCCAGCTCGCCGTGGATAAGATCAAGATTGACCGCAGCTTCGTTGCCGACCTGCAGGATTCGCGCGATGCCCGGGCGATCGTCGCCGCGATCGTCACGCTCGGCCGCGCGATCGGGCTCACGGTCTCGGCCGAGGGCATCGAAACGGAGGAGCAGGCGGAAATCCTCGTCGCCGCGGGCTGCGACCAGCTCCAGGGCTTCCTGTTCGGAATGCCGCAACTGTTCGCGGCGGCGGAGCTTGGCCGCCTAGCCGGCTGATCGACCGGCGCGCCGCCCCGTGCTAGAGCGGCGCGATGCGAAAACTCCTCCTCCTCAGTATCTTGCCGCTCGTTTCAGCCGCGCCAACCCCGGCTGCAGCCACGGCCCAGTGCGCCGCCAAGCCGTTCACGCTCAACAAGCCCGCAGCAACACCGGCGAAGGCCGCCGCAGCCACGACGGTTCAGGCCGCCGCTAAGCCGGTCGCCCCCAAGCTTGCCGCCAAGCCGCCGCCGAAACCGCGGCTGCTGGCGAGCTGCAAGGACAAGACGAAGAAGGGCTAGAGCCGCATTATCCCGCGTTGCGGCTGGCCGGGAACGCCCCACGTCTTCTCGGTCAGTGGCGCTCCCGCATCTAGCAACGCCTGGCGGCGCTTCTTGATCTCAGCGCTGCGCTGCACGTCCTCAAACCTCAAAAGCGAGGCGAGGCACGGATGCGTCAGCGTCCGTTTCACAAAGGAGGCCGTGATCGGCCAGCGCTTCGGATCAGCCTCGAACCCGGCATAGGCGCCGTTGCGGAAGAAGCTGGCGATGGCGATGTCGGCAAGGCCGATGTCGCCGAACAGGAAGCCGTCGGCGGGCAGCTCGCCTTCGAGATAATCGCAGGCCGCGGGAATGTCTTCGCTGAGCGCCTTTTCGATGCGCTCCTCGTCGGAGGGCTCACCCCAAACCATCGGCCGCACGACCTTCTGGTAGAACAACGCCCAGATGAACACATCGCCAAGCCGCGTGTCGGCAAATTCCTCGAGCCAGCGCGCGCGGGCGCGGTCCTTGGCGTCGGAGGGAAGCAGCGGCCGGTCGGGATAGGCCTCGTCGAGATAGGCGCAGATCACCGACGAATCGCTGACGGTGACCTCGTCGTCGATCAGCACCGGGATGCGCCGCAGCGGGCTCAGGCGCTTGAACTCGTCGCCGCCGAAGAAGGGGGTGATCGGGTCGACTTCATAGCTCAGGCCCTTGAGGTTCATGCACGCGAGGACCTTGCGCACGTAGGGGCTGACGAAGCTGCCGATGATGGTGATCATCGCCATTCCTTGAGTGTTTTCGACCACAGCTGCAACGGGGCTCTAGACGCGCTGCATTTGTAGCGCTACAGATGTAGCGCACATCTAGAAAGGCTTTCCCCATGCGTTCCATTCTGCCTCTCTTCGCCGTGGCGCTCGCGTCATCCATGCCGGCGATCGCGACCGAGGTCGTGCCGGTTCTTGGCTTTCGTTCGGTCGAGCTCCGCGGTGGCGGCGTGGTGTCGGTGGTACCGGGACCGGTGCAACGGGTCACGATCACTGAGGGGAGCAGCCAGTTCACACGCATGTACGTCGAGCGCGATGGGCAGTTGCGCATCGATACCTGTAACGAGCGCTGCCCGCCTTTGTATCGGCTTCGCATCGTTATCCAGTCGCCGCGAGTGCCGGACCTTGCGGTTGCCGGTGGAGGAATGATTACGACGGCGGGCGGCTTCGGCCCGCAAGCGCATCTCTCCGCGGCCGTCAACGGCGGCGGCAAGATCGATGCCCATTCGGTTGACGCGGCGAGCGTCTCTGGCGCTGTCAACGGGGGCGGGGAGCTGGCGGTGAGCCCGCACTCGACGCTTTCGGCTGCCGTCAACGGCGGCGGACACGTTCGCTATTGCGGCCGTCCGTCAGTGACGATGGCGGTCCACGGCGGCGGGGCAGTGAGTCCGGGCTGCTAGAGCGGCACCTCCTCCACCCGCTCGGGCGTAAAGCGCAAGCCCACGGTCAGCAGCGCGCGGAACGCATTGTAGCCGCCCGTACCGGGGTGGAAGGCGTGGAAGAATAGCTGCGGGCGTCCGTCGAGCCCCGGCGCGACCGAGGCATGGCCCGGCGCCACCCATTCGCGCGTCGACTTGAGCAGCGGCTCACCCTGCTTCTCGTACGGCCCGAGCGGATGGTCGGCGACGGCAACGCCAATGCCATAGGCCGGTGTCGAAAAGTCATTGCCCGCGTAGAACAGCCAGTAGCGCCCGTCCTGGCGCGTGACGAACGGGCCCTCGATCAGATGGCCCTCCCAGTCGAGATCGTTGGCGAGGACGATGCGGTCCTCGCCGACGAGAGAGCGGCCGTCGTCGGCGATTCTCTGGCCGTGAATCGGCGTGGTCATCGCCTCGACGATTGCGTCGGCGAGGCCGAACTCGACCAGCGCCGAGCGCGCCGCTTTCCAGTTGGCGAGCGCGGCTTCGATGAACGGTTGCATGGTGAAGAAGCGGGTCATCGGGCGCTGGCGGTTCGCCCAAGGCACGATCGCCGCCGCGAACGCGGCCGTGCGCTGGTCTTCCTCGCTCGCGAACAGTTTGGCGATCGGGTCCGGGTGCTTGCGCAGAAGCATCGCCAGCGGCCGCGGCCAGATACTGTTGGTGTCGTCCTTCCAGAACAGATACCGCTCGCCATCCGCGTCGACGAACAGGTGGGAATCGATAACGCCGCCGCTCAATTGCGGCTGCCGTTCATAGCCGAGCCCGGTCGTGTTCAGCGGGTTGCCGGTGATCAGCGGCACGCCGTTGTCGACCCACGGGCCGAGCGGCGAGGGCGCCCGGGCGAGCCCGATCGCCAGCGCATTGTTGGTCTGCCGCGCGGTGAACACCGTCCAAAATTCTTCGCCGATCCTGGCCATCTCCGGCGCCCAGAAGTCGGCCACGTTGCGACCTTTCGCTGCCCACGCCGGCTCCTGCCCTTCGGGGAAGATCCAGCCCTTGGGCTCCCAATGCTCAAGGTCGTGAGAGTGAAGCACGGGGAAAGCGTCGGGCGCGTCGTTGGAGGTCGCCGTCAGCCACCACCCGTCGTCCGCCTTGAGCACCGCCGGGTCGCCGTAGCCGACGAGGATCTGCGGGTGGACGTTCTCGGTGAGCAGTGGCCGCCAGCGGATCGTCGGCTCCGGATGCTCGAGCGCTCCGACGAACACGTGCGGGACTCGCGTCCCGAAATCGTGGGCTAGCTCGCGGTAGAAGGCGGAGAAATCCTGCTGCGTCGCGGTGGGCACGACGTAGCTCTCCGAGCGCCCGTCCGCTGTCACGTCGATACGAAAGCCGTCGCCCTCGTCGGCAACGGCGACGTCGAAGATCAGGGCAGGGTGGGTCGAGACAGATTCGCGCACGTGTCGTTCAATGCTCCAAACGCGGCCGGCGCTGCTATAGGCGCGTCGACAAATATTCGTCGAAAGAGCCGGTGCTGAACATGAGTGACGCAGATCCACGTGTAGTCTGGGAAGTCGAGGCGCTGCTGGGCGAAGGCCCGGTGTGGGTCGAACGCGATTCGGCGCTGTGGTTCGTCGACATCAAGAAGCAGCAGATCCACCGCTATGATCCGGCAAGCGGCGCCCGGCGCAGCTGGGATTCGCCCGAGCAGGTGGGGTTCGTGCTCCCCGCCGACGACGGCGCATTCGTCGCCGGCTTGAAGGCGGGGCTCTACCGCTTCGAGCCGGAGAGCGGCGCGTTCACGATCCTCACGGAGGTCGACGCCGACAAGCCGCACAATCGCTTGAACGACGGGACCGTCGATCCGGCCGGGCGCCTGTGGTTCGGAACCATGGACAATGACGAGAGCGCCAAGAACGGCGCCTTCTATTGCTTCAAGGCAGGGAAGCTCACGCGCACGGGCATCGATCAAATCGCCATCACCAACGGGCCCGCTGTCTCGCCCGATGGCAAGCTGCTCTACTTCGTCGATACGCTCAAAGGCACGATCGAGGCCGCGGACATTCACGGCGACGGCACGCTTGGGCAGCGGCGCCCGTTCGTGAAAATCCCGCCGGCCGAGGGGCACCCCGACGGGCCGACGATCGACAGCGAGGGCTTCGTCTGGATCGCGCTCTACGCCGGCTGGGAAGCGCGGCGCTACTCACCGGACGGCGAGCTGGCGCAGCGCGTGCGCTTCCCCGTGTCGAACATCACCAAGCTCGCGTTCGGCGGTGGCGATTTGCGCACCGCCTTCGCCACGACCGCGCGGCAGAAGATGAGCGCGGAAGAGATCGCCAAGCAGCCGCTGATCGGCGATTTGTTCGAGTTCCGCGTCGACGTGCCGGGTATTGCCTGCCCGCTCGTGCGCCTCTGATCAGTGATTGTGGCGCGGCGTCTTTGACGATAGCGGAACGGGCGGGCGGCCGTGCGCGTCAACCTAGTGCCCCGACATCTGCTCCAGCTCCACCCCGCGTGTCTCGTGCACCAGCTTCTGGACCAGGAAGAAGCTGATCACCGCGCAGACACCGTAGAAGGTGTAGCTGATCGTCAGCCCGAGCTTGGCCGCCATCACCGGGAAGCTGAACGAGATCAGGAAGTTCGAGAACCACTGGACGAACCCGCACACGGCGAGTGCCGAGCCGCGGATCTGGTTCGGGAACATCTCACCCAGCATCACCCACATCACCGGGCCCCAGCTGAAGTTGAAGAAGATCACGTACAGGTTGGCCGCGACCACCGCGAGCGTGCCAAGGTCCTTCGACAGGACGAGGTTGCCTTGCGGATCGAGCGAGCCCTGGCTGAAGGCATAGGTCATCGCGAACAAGGTTACGGCCATGCCCGCCGAGCCGATGAGCAGGATCGGCTTGCGCCCGATCTTGTCGATGACCGCGATGGTGACTAAGCACGCGGCGATCGACACGGCGCCGGAGACGATGTTGATCTTCAGCGACTGAGCTTCGGTGAAGCCGGCGAGCTGCCACAGCGTCGCGCCGTAATAGAAGATCACGTTGATCCCGACGAACTGCTGGAAGGCGGCGAGCATGATCCCCGCCCAGACGACCTTGCGGATGCCGCCGCCGGGCGCCTTGATGTCCCTGAGGCGCGGGCGGTGGTCTTCGCTGAAGGTCGCGCGGATCTCGTCGAGCTTGGCGCGGGCGACGCCGGCGCCGAAGAGGCTGGCGAGGACGCTCTCGGCCTTCTCCTGTCGCCCCTTGGAGACGAGATAACGCGGGCTTTCGGGGATGAGGAACAACGCGACAAGGAAAATGACCGCCGGGACCGCCTGCATCAGGTACATCCAGCGCCACGCTTCGAAGCCGAGCCAGAAGCGGTCGAGCGAGCTGCCCGCGCCGACCTGCAGCAATTTGTTGACGATGAAGGCGACGGTGAGGCCCGTGATGATCATGATCTGCTGCACGGTCGTCAGCCGTCCGCGGATTTCGGCCGGCGCGACCTCGGAAATGTAGGCCGGCGAGAGCACGCTCGCCGCGCCGACGGCCATCCCGCCGCAAATCCGCGCAATGACGAAGATAATGTGCGAGGTCGCGACGCCCTGGACCAGAGCCCCGCCGAGGAACAGCACGGCGGCGATCACCATCGTATTGCGCCGGCCCATGAGGTCGGCGAGGCGCCCCGCGAAGAAGGCGCCGATGAAGCAGCCGATGAGCAGCGAGGCGACGGTGAAGCCGAGCCCGTTGGTCGGCGACCAGCTTCCCGGCACCAGGCCGAACGCCTGCTTCAGCCCATCCTGGGTGCCGTTGACCGCGCCGCTGTCATAACCAAACAGGAAACCGCCGATTGTCGCTACGGCGACGATCGCGCCGATAAAGCCCATGTTTGCGCGGCTGGCGTTCGCTTCGGTCATTCTCGCTCTCCCAAGTCTCTCCGCTGTTAGCGGTAACACGCAAAATCGCCGCGAGGCAATCAAGGCGGTAGCGCGGCGGCCGCGCTAGGTGAGCACCGAATGTTTGGCAATCAGGCCGGTTCCGCCGGGGATGCTCGGAGTGCAGGTAGATGCCGCGGCGTGGATCCCCGTGCAGCGCTGGCGCTACAAGCCTCCGTTGCTTATCTGGCGCGGCGATGGACACTCTCATCAGCGGCGCGCCCGCCTTGCTCGAAGGCCTCAGCGAAGCCGCGCTGATCGCGGACCGGGGCTGCGTGGTCGCCGCCAACCGCGCCGCGCGCGATCTGCTCGGTGACAGCATCGAAGGAGCCCCACTCGATCGCGTGATCTCGCATCCGGCCGCGGTCGAAGCCCTCGAACGCTCGGAAAAGGATGCCGCCGATGGAGTCGAGCTCACGGGCCTTGGCGGTTCGCGTCGCCACTGGCTGATGCGCAGCGCCGCGCTGCCCGACGGGACGTCGCTGATCCGCTTCGTCGACCGCAGCGAAGTCGCCGCTGCCGAGCAGATGCGCGTCGACTTCGTTGCCAACGCCAGCCACGAGCTCCGCACGCCGCTTTCGACGCTGATCGGCTACACCGAGACGCTGCGCGAGCAGGCCGACGAGATCGGCCCGGAGACGCGCGAGCGCTTCCTCTCGGTCGTCCACGATGAGGCGCGGCGGATGCAGCGCGTTGTCGAGGACCTGATTTCGCTGTCGCGGATCGAGGCCGAGAAGTTCACCACGCCGACCGACGCGATCGCCATCGAGCCGCTGATCGACCATGCGTTGAACAGCGCCCGGCGCTTGGCCGAGGAGCGCCGATCGCGTCTCGTGCGCGACGTCGCCGACGATCTGCCGCTCATCGCGGCCGATCGAAGCCAGATTCTTCAGCTTGTCGACAATCTCGTGGAGAATGCCCTGCGCTACGGCGAGCCGGGAACGCCGGTCACGGTCTCGGCCGACGCCGAAGGGCCGATGGTCCACCTTACCGTCCGCGACGAGGGCGAGGGGATCGCGCCGGAGCACATCAGGCGAGTGACCGAGCGCTTCTATCGCGTCGATACCAGCCGCAGCCGCTCGCTCGGCGGCACGGGCCTTGGCCTCTCCATTGTCAAGCATATCGTCGAGCGCCATCGCGGCCGGCTCAACATCGAAAGCGAGCTGGGGAAGGGGACCACCGTCAATGTGCTCTTGCCGGTGGCGTTTCATAAAAGTGTCACAGGGGCTCGCTAGGACCGGGCGGACGTGACCAAGCCGACGCTCTTGCTGGTCGAGGACGACCGTGCGCTCGCAGACCTCCTGATGTGGCACTTCGAGCGCGAAGGTTATGAGATCGTCCGCACGGCCGACGGTGATGAAGCGCTGATCCTGGCCGAGGAGCGGACGCCTGACCTGGTGATCCTCGACTGGATGATCGAAGGCGTTAGCGGGATCGAAGTGTGCCGCCGGCTGCGCCGCCGGACCTCCACCGCGCACGTGCCGATCATTATGCTCACCGCCCGCGGCGAGGAAAGCGACCGCATCCGCGGCCTCGAAACCGGCGCCGATGATTATGTGACCAAGCCGTTCAGCCCGCGCGAGCTCCTCGCCCGTGTCGGTGCGGTGCTCCGCCGGATGCGTCCGGCACTCGCTGGCGAGCAGCTGGCTTATGCCGACATAGAGATGGACGTCGACGCTCACCGCGTTCGCCGCGGCCGCAATCGCGTGCAGTTGGGGCCGACCGAATTTCGCCTGCTGAGGCATTTCCTCGAGCATCCCGGCCGCGTCTTCTCGCGCGAGCGGCTGCTCGATGCGGTGTGGCAGCACGATCCCGACATCGACGCGCGCACCGTCGACGTGCACGTCCGCCGATTGCGCAAGGCGCTCAACGAGGGTGGGCATCGGGACGTGATCCGCACCGTCCGCTCGGCCGGTTACTCGCTCGACGCCGACGGCTAAGCGCTGTCACAAAAGTGAAATATCGCCGTCATTCGGCGTTCGCATCGGCAGGGTAGCTCCACCTTCAGTTCCAGAACGCCGGCTCGCCGGCAACTGCGGGGGAAACCATGACCGGAGTGATTCAGAAGATACTGCCGCGCGAGGACAAATATTTCGATCTGTTCGCGGCCCATGCCGACGTGCTCGTGCAGGCGTGCGACGCGCTTGTGAGCCTGCTGGATGGCGGAGTTGCCGAAGGGACTGAGCAAATTCGCAAGCTCGAAACGCGCGCCGACAACATCACTCGCGATGTGCTCACGGCAGTGCGCCGCTCGTTCATCACGCCTTTCGACCGCAGCGCGATCGCTTCACTCATCTCGGCGATGGACGATGCCGTCGATGAGGTTTGGCACACGGCGAAGACTGTTAGGACCTACCGCGTCACTCATTTCGAGCCGCAGATGCGGGCCTCGGCAGAGCTTGCGCGTGAGGCCGCGCGGCTCGTTCGCGAAGCCATTCCGCTGATGCGCAACGTCGGCCGCAATGCCCCCCGCCTGCACGAATTGACCGAGCAAATCGTCCATCTCGAAGGGCGCGCCGACGCGCTTCACGACGACGGCCTCGGCGCGCTTTACGAGCGCGACGGTGAGCACCGGCCGACGGCCTTCTTCGTCGGACGCGAGCTCTACCGCTTCATCGAACGCGTGCTCGACCGCCTGCAGGACGTGGCCGACGAGATCCAGGGCATCGTCATCGACCACGCCTGAGCGGGAGCACGACGATGGAACCGACACTCGCCCTTCCGGCGCTGATCGCGCTCATTCTCTTCGCACTGGCCTTCGACTTCATGAATGGCCTGCACGACGCGGCCAATTCGATCGCGACCGTGGTTTCGACCCGCGTGTTGTCGCCGCAGATCGCGGTTGCGTGGGCCGCGTTCTTCAATTTCGTCGCCTTCCTGTTCATCGGCCTTCACGTCGCCGAGACGATTGGGAAAGGCATAATCGATCCCGCGATCGTCGACCCGGCAATCGCCGTTAATTCGACCAAGTGCCTAATGGCAGCTTCCCACCCATTGCAGACGTGAAGCTGGAGAGTGGCTAACGAACGCAGAAGGTTTCGGCCGCGCATCCGTTGGTGGAAGCTGAGCTCCGTGCCATAAGCGGCTCCCAACGGGGGCGTCATGATCCTGTTCAAGAGGGTCCGTGAATCGTTCGCCAGGATCGAGGGGCGCGAGTGGGCGCTGCTTTTCCTCGAGACAGTCGGCATCGTCGCCGGCATTCTGATTGCCTTCGAGCTTAACGAATGGGCATCTAGCCGCGAGATTGCGCGTCGGCAGCACGAATTACTCGAACGGCTCTTCGATGAGTCCGAAAGCACCGTGACGGTGGTCCGCCGCGATCGCGAGTCCATGAACAAGCTTGTGGATCGCGAGAAATTTTTCGCGACCATGCTCACGCATCAAAATTCGTGCCCCGCCGAGCCGATGTGGCGGGCCGTCGACACAGTGCTTATGTACCCGAGCATCTCCGTGCCATCATCCGTGTACCAGGAGATCATGGGCTCAGGCGGTTTGTCGTCAATCGAGGACCCCACCGTTCGGGAGTCGGTGAGCCGGTTTCACTCGAAGCTCGAATGGCTGAACGACGAGAACTCGTACTTGCGTCAATCGGTCAGGTATACCGTTCCGATGGCCGATCCGCGCGTGACGTATGATTTTGTACCGGGCGCGCGCGACCCCGAAGTCTCCCACTATGACCGCCGGGCACTTTGCAACGACCACTCATTCCGCAATGGCATGGTCGACGCCGTTCGCAATCATGTCTTAGTTGCAATGCTCGATGCTGATCTCGCGCAGTATGCAATCAAAATGTGTGCGCGAATCGGGTCTGCGCTTCACCGTCAGTGCGAACCGCCTGACGGGCCCCTCATCGGAGCCGATGCAGAAGCTACGAAGCAGCGGCTCTCTCAGGAACCGTACCGCCGCTGGAACTAGCCAATTGCTCTGAGGGCGGGCCCTCGGGGCTGGCCGCCAATGTCCGCTTTCCACCCATTCCTGCCATTAGGACGACTTAGCTTGCGGCTGATTTTTGGCTCGCTTAGGGCGCGGCTGATCTCCAAGGCTTGAAGTCCAACAAGTGAACCTCAAATCGCCTCTTCTTGGCGCGGCGTTGCTCGCGCTCGGTTCTCCCGC
>DATDDW010000151.1:0-3621 GCA_036523615.1 Sphingomicrobium sp. | reverse complement strand
GACGTCAGCGTCATGGGCTCGGGCGACGTCGAGATCCACGGCGGCGCCAAGTGCAACGTCAGCAAGGCTGGTTCGGGCGACGTCCGCTGCTCTTAAAGCGGTCTTAACCATGAAGTAGGAAGGTGCGGGCCATGCGCACCTTCCTCACCGCCTTGTCATTGCTTCTGCTCGCAGCGCCCGCCGGCGCCGCGACGCGCAACTTCGGCGTCACCAGCTTCGAGAAGATTCGCGTCGAGGGACCGTTCACGGTCACCCTCGCGACCGGCGTCGCGCCATTCGCCCGCGCGAGCGGGTCGCAGGCAGCGCTCGACCGGCTGGCGATCGACGTGCGCGGCGACACGTTGGTCGTTCACAACAGCCTCGATTCGTGGAGCGCCGACACCGCCAAGGACGCAGGCCCGGTGCAAATCACTCTCGGGACGCACGACTTGTCCGCGGCCTGGCTGAACGGGTCGGGCATGCTCAACATCGATCGAGTCAAAGGCCTGTCGTTCAACCTCTCGGTTCAGGGCTCGGGCGCGGCCGCGATCGGCCAGGTCGACGTCGACCAGCTCAATGTGGGCATCGCCGGCACTGGCGGAGCGTCTCTGGCTGGCCGCACGGCTAAGATGACCGCCGTTGTACGGGGAATTTCGAGCCTGGACGCCGCCAAGCTCGCGGCCAAGGACGCGACGCTCGGCGCCGAAGGCTCGGCGACGATCAAGGCCGACGTCAGCAACTCAGTCACGATCGATGCCAGCGGACCGGCCACGATCCGCCTCGACGGCAAGCCCGCGTGCACCGTCCGCGCGAGCGGGTCGGCCAGCGTCTCCGGCTGCCGCTCGGTTCAGTGAACTGAGGCGCGCGCCTCCACGCCCGACAGGAAGTTCCACAAGGCTCCGGCCAGCTCCTCGCCCGCAGCGATCGCCTCGGCTTGCTGGGCTTCGGGCAAACGGTCGAGCAGCCCGCGGCAGACTGTGCTGTGCTCGATGTCGGCCCTTTCGTGCACGCGGAAGAAGCGCAGCGTCTCCTCGTCGCTAATGCCATAGCGCTCGACCAAGCCCTCGATCTTCGCGCTAGCGACCGCCGGGAACTGGCTTTCGTAGGCGTAGAGTGCGCCCAGCCCCGCGGCATACGAGCGGCGGGAAAGCTTGCGCAAGGTGTCGATCAGCGCCTGAGTCTCGGGATTGAGCTGCTCGGCGGCCACCGCTTCCTCGCTCTCGCCGAGACCGCAGGCGAACATCAGCCACAGGCTCGCATGGTCCTGCTTGCCAGCCTCGATCCCCTCTTCCTCGGCGAGGTTCTCGGCGAGCACGCGGCGGCCGTCGCGGTCGGGGCAACTGCTGTGAACGGCGCTCACCGCCCGCGGAAAAGCCTCGACATGGTGATAATATTGACGCGCGTAAGCCCGCAGCGTGTCGAGCGGCAGCCGCCCCTCGGTCCACGCCTGATAGAACGGGTGCTTGAGCATCGCGCGCTCCGCCACCTTCGCGTCAATCGCCGTCGAAACCATCATCGCCTGCCTCCCTGCTGATGGCCGTGCGTTAGCGGCGAGCGCAAATGTCGGCAAGGCGACGATTCAGACGAGCGCGAGGCTGGCGAGCTTGCCGTAGAGCTGGGGCGGGAGCGCGCCTAGGCCGCTGCCGCCGTCATCGGCGTTGGGCGCGTCGCTGTCCTCAAGATAGCGCCAGCCCTGGTGCGCGCGGCGTGGCATCGGCGCGACCGTCGTAAGCTCGGCCGCGCAGACGATGTCGATGCGGCCGTCCTCGCGATCATCGAAGCGCAGAATCGGCAAGCCGGCGATGATCGTGTGACGGACGATCCAGTAGAGGTTGCCGCCGATCAGCTCGTCGGCGCGCTTGGGCCGCATGCGCGTGGCGATGCGGACCTCGCCATTTTCGGCACGACGCCCGATTCGCTCCTGCAACGCTTCCAGGTCCCGGCAGGCAAACGCGACCTTGGTCAGATGGAGCTTCGGCACGGCTTGGTCGTGCCGGGCTACGCCATGATTCGCAATGGCTTAGCGGCCGAGAATGATCAGCGCGGCAAGCCCGAGGAAACTGAAGAAGCCAATCACGTCGGTCGCCGTGGTCACGAACACGGCGGAGGAGACCGCCGGGTCGATGCGGAAGCGGTCGAGAGTCACCGGCACAACGATCCCGGAGATTCCTGCCGCGAGGTTGTTGATCACCATCGCCATGCCGATGACGAGGCCGAGCAGCAATCCGTGCGGCGTCGGATGCAGGACCCCGAAAACAAGCGCGACCCCGCCGCCGATGAGCAGGCCGAGCGACAAGCCGTTCGCGAGCGCGATCGTCAGTTCGCGGCCGAACGCTCGAAGCGTGTTCGACTCGGTCAGCTGATTGGTCGCGATCGCCCGCACGGCCACGGCCAACGTCTGCGTGCCCGCGTTGCCTCCCATGCCGGCGACTATCGGCATCAAGACGGCAAGCACCGCATATCTGCCGATCTCACCCTGGAAGATGCTGACGACGCTGGCGGCGATGATCGCTGTCCCGAGGTTGATCACCAGCCAGAACAGCCGCCGGCGGATGGTCATCGGGATCGGCTCGTTGATGTCGCCCTCGCCCGCACCGGAGAGCAGCAGCACGTCCTCGCCCGCTTCCTCCTGGATGATGTGGACGACGTCATCGACGGTGATCATGCCGACGATCCGCCCGGCGTCGTCGACCACGGCCGCCGACACGAGCGCATATTTCTGGAAGCGCAGAGCGACGTCCTCCTGGTCCATGTCGACCGGAATCAACGTCTGCTCGCGTTGCATGATGTCGGCGACCGGCGTCTCGCGCGGCGTGCGCAGCACGGTCGACAGCTTGCAGGTGCCGACCGGGTGGTGACTGGCGTTGACGACGAACACTTCCCAGAAGTCGGTCGGCAGGTCGGCGGTGGAGCGCAGGTAGTCGATCACCTGCCCGACCTTCCAATGCTCGGGCACGCAGCACAGGTCGCGCTGCATGAGGCGGCCCGCCGACTCCTCCGGATAGCTCAGCGCCTCCTCGACCGCCGCCCGGTCGTCGGGCTCCATCCGCTGCAGCACCGCCTGCTGCTCGTCGCGGTCGAGGTCCTCGATCAGCGCGACCGCGTCGTCGGTCTCGAGCTGCCCGGCGATGTCCGCGACCTGCTGCGGCTCCATCTCGTCGAGCAGGCCCTCGCGGACGTAGTCGTTCATCTCGGCCAGCACGTCGGGGCTGATGATCCCGGCGAGCGCCTTCACCAGCCCTTCGCGCTCGTCGCGCGCGGCGAGCTCGATCAGATCGGCGATGTCGGCGGGGTGAAGCGGCTGGACGAGCCGGCGGGCGGTCTCGTCATCGCCGGAGTCGACCGCGTCGAGGACCTTGTCGACGAACTCGGGCCGGAGGCGGTCCTCCTCGTCGACGACCGAGGCCGAATCCTCGTGCGGCGCGTCAGCGATGGGCTCGCTCTCGCTCACGGTGACGCTCCCTCGATTGGATCCGGTGGCGCCCTCCTATGGGCGCGGCTGCTCTGGCGCAACCACCCGCACGCTCCTAAATCGCGCTTCTTCCAGAACCTTTCACGGAGTTCATTCGATGGCCGACGCCGACCGCCTGACCCTCACCCTCTCGACTGGCGGCGACGTCGTCATCAAGCTTCGCCCCGACC
>DATDDW010000150.1:0-3192 GCA_036523615.1 Sphingomicrobium sp. | reverse complement strand
GCAAGGCGTACCGGCTCGACCCGAGCTTCGCGAGCTGAGTTGAGCCGCAAGGCCGCCAACGTCAGCGATTACCGAGCGCTGGCCAAGGCGCGGCTGCCGCAGTTCCTGTTCGAATATCTCGACGGCGGTTCGTACGACGAGGTGACGCTCAGGCGGAATGTCGATGACCTGCAGTCGGTGGCGCTGCGGCAACGGGTGCTGCGCGACGTCTCCGCTATCGATCTTTCGACCGAATTGTTCGGCCACCGCTGGGCGATGCCCGTGGGTCTCGGGCCGGTCGGGCTGTCGGGGCTCTACGCGCGGCGCGGGGAGTGCCAAGCGGCGCGTGCGGCCGCGGCGGCGAACGTGCCGATGGCGCTGTCGACCGTCAGCGGCTGCTCGCTGCGCGAGGTCGCCGCGACCGGCCATGTGCCCTGGTACCAGCTCTATTTCGTCAAGGACCGCGGCTTCGTCGCGGCGATGATCAATACGGCGAAGGGAGTCGGCTGCGCCGCTTTGGTCCTGACCGTCGATCTGGCGGTGCCGGGCTCGCGCTACCGCGACTATCGCGCCGCCGGCGGCGGACTGCGGCGGTGGGGGCAGCTGCTCGCGCGGCCCGAATGGCTGTGGGACGTGGGCATATGCGGACGGCCGATCAGCCTCGGCAACCTCGAGCCCATCGTCGGCAGAAAAGCGCCGCTCAGCGACTTCCAGGCATGGATCCACGCGAACTTCGACCCGAGCGTCACCTGGAAGGACGTCGAGTGGGTTCGTGAGCAGTGGAAGGGGCCGCTGATCATCAAGGGTGTCCTCGATCCGGAGGACGCGCGCAAAGCGGCGGCCAAGGGCGCGGACGCGATCGTCGTGTCGAACCACGGCGGCCGCCAACTCGACGGGGTGAGCTCGACGGCGCGCGCATTGCCCCGCGTTGCGGACGCGGTCGCCGGACGAATGCCGGTGCTCGCCGACGGCGGCGTTCGCTCGGGCCTCGACGTGGTGCGGATGCTCGCGCTGGGCGCGGACTTCGTGCTTCTCGGCCGCGCCTGGGCCTATGCTTTGGCCGCGCGCGGGCAAGCAGGTGTGGCGCACGCGCTCAAGCTGATCGAAGCCGAGATGCGCGTGGCGATGGCGCTGACCGGCGTGACGAACATCCACCAAATCAACCAAGAGGTCCTCGACCGGAGCGGCAATCAGGCGACGTTTTGAGCGGAGTCGCTCTGCTCCTTGAACAGCTGGTCGACATCGCTCGCGGTCATCGGCTCGGCGAACAGGAATCCCTGGACCGACGAGCAGCCCTGGGCGCGAAGCTCGACCAGCTGCGCGGTCTCCTCGACGCCCTCCGCGGTGGTTTCGATGTTGAGGGCATGGGCGAGCTCGGTGATCGCGCGGACGATGGCGCCGGCGCCTTCGCGCGTCAGCAGGTTATGGATGAAGCTGCGGTCGATCTTGAGCTTGTCGAAGGGGAAGCTCTGCAAATAGCTGAGCGAGGAGTAACCGGTGCCGAAATCGTCCAGCGCGATCCGCACGCCGAGCGACCGCAGCGAGTGAAGCAGCTTCAGCGTCGCTTCGCTGCCTTCGAGGAAGATCGATTCGGTGATTTCGACCTCGAAGCGCGACGGAGCAAGCCCGCTGTCGGCGAGCGCGCGCAGGATCGTTTCGTGCAGCGCGCCGCGGTGGAATTGCACTGGCGAAGCGTTGACCGCGATGCGGATATGCTCGGGCCAGGTGACCGCCTGATTGCACGCCTCGCGGATTACCCACGCGCCGATCGGAACGATGAGGCCCGTATCCTCGGCGACGGGGATGAAATCGGCGGGCGAGATCAGCCCGCGCTTGGGGTGGTGCCAGCGAAGCAGCGCCTCGAACGAGCAGATGCAGTTCTGCTCGAGATCGAACAGAGGCTGGTAGAGAAGCTCGAACTCGCGCCGTTCCAAGGCGAGGCGAAGGTCGGACTCGAGCTGGCGCCGCTGCTGCGCGCGCTCGTTGAGGCTGCCCTCGAAGAAAGCGTAAGTGCCGCGGCCGGCTTCCTTGGCGCGGTACAGCGCGAGGTCGGCGTTGCGCAGCAAAGTCTCGCCGTCGGCGCCGTCCTCGGGCGCAATGGCGATGCCGATGCTCGTCGTCGGCACGAACTCGTTGCCGTCGATGGTCAGCGGCTGCGCCATGCTGAGCAGGATCTCGCGGGCCCGGCGGTCGATCGAATCGCGGTCGTCACCGACGGTCTGCAGGACAACGAACTCGTCGCCGCCGAGGCGAGCGACGAAATGGCCGCGCGCCGCCTGCATCACCCGCTGCCCGGCTTCGACCAGCAAGGCGTCGCCGGCCGGGTGGCCAAGCGTGTCGTTGATCACCTTGAACTGGTCGAGGTCGAGGCAATGAAGCGCGAACAGGGTGCCGCTGCCTTCGGCGGCGCGGAACAGGTGCTCGAGCTGCTGCTGGAACATGGTGCGGTTGGGCAGCCCGGTGAGGACGTCGTTGAAGGCGAGCTGCGTAATGCGCTGCTCACGCTCGACGATCTTGCCGACCATCTCGTTGAAGCTCGATGCAAGGCGGGCGAGCTCGTCGCTGCCGCGCACCCGAACCTGGACATGCTCGCCGCTCGCCAGCCGCCCCGCCGCCTCGTCGAGGCGGGCGAGCGGCTGGGTAATTCGCGCCGCCGCCTTCCACGTGGCGAAGGCGACGAGGAGCAGGCCGAGCAGCGTCATCACGGCAAGCGCCCATTGCAGCTTGCGCGCGTCGCTCAGCGCTTGGGCCTTGGGGTAAGCGAGGAGCAGAATCGCGCGTTCGTGATCGGAAAAGGTCGGCAGCGGCTTGGCGAGAACAATCGACTGCTCGCCGCCGACGCGCATCTCGAACGCCGCGTTGGTTCCCACATGGTGCTGGGCTAGCGAGGCCGCGGATCCGCTCAGCGCCGACATGCTGCCGCCGGCTTCCGACCAGCGGCCGCCGGTCTGCGCCAGTACCGCCGCGTGGAGCGGAATGGCCGAGAGCCGCTCGAGCGAGCGCATTTCGCGCTGGTCGAGGTCGGCGGCGAACACCACCCAGCCGATCAGCGTCGGGGCCATGATCGGCGCGGCGACTAGCTGGCGCGGGCGCCCGGCGAGGACCGAGACGCCGGTCAGGCGGCCGTCGTCGAGCGGTTCCCACAGCGCCGCAGCTTCGACCGGGCGGATCGACGGGTCGATCGCCGAGACGCGGCCGTCCGCGGTCACGATG
>DATDDW010000149.1:0-4868 GCA_036523615.1 Sphingomicrobium sp. | reverse complement strand
TGAGCCGCGCGCCGTGGCACACCTCGCACGGCTGCGAGCTCTGGTAGCGCGACAATTCCTCGCGCATCCACGCGCTTTCGGTCTGCAGCATGCGCCGGTTGAGGTTGCCGAGCACGCCTTCGAACGGCTTTTTGACCTCATAGCTGCGGCGGCCGTCGATGAAGCGCAGCGTGACCGGCCTGCCGCCGGTGCCGTGGAGGATCACGCGCTGCGCTTCGTCCGGCAAATCCTTCCAGGGGACGTGCAAGTCGAAGTCGTAGGCGCGCGCGAGGCTCGACAGAACCTGCATGTAATAGGGGCTCGGCGGGTTGGACTTGGCCCACGGGACGACCGCTCCCTTGGCGATGCTAAGGTTATGATTTGGAACGACCAAATCTTCGTCGAACACCAATTTCTCGCCCAGCCCGTCGCACGCGGGGCAGGCGCCCTGGGGCGCATTGAAGCTGAACAGCCTGGGCTCGATCTCGGCGATGGTGAAGCCACTGATCGGGCACGCAAATTTCTCGGAGAAGACGATCCGGCCGGGCGCTCCGAAATCCAATTTCATGCCCTTGGCGGAGTGCTGTTCCGACTCTTCCGGCGGGTCTGCCGGATCGAGGTACGCCAGCCCGTCGGCGAGCTTCAGCGCCGTCTCGAAACTGTCCGCGAGCCGCGCCTCGATTCCTTCGCGCACGACAATGCGGTCGACCACCACCTCGATGTCGTGCTTGTACTTCTTGTCGAGCGCGGGCGCGTCCTCGATCGCGTACATCACGCCGTCGATGCGGACCCGCTGGAAGCCGGCCTTCTGCCATTCGGCGAGCTCCTTGCGGTACTCGCCCTTGCGGCCGCGGACTACGGGCGCGAGCAGGTAATGACGACTGCCTTCCGGAAGCGCCATCACCCGGTCGACCATCTGGCTGACTTGCTGCGCCTCGATCGGCAGCCCCGTCGCGGGCGAATAAGGGACTCCGACCCGCGCCCACAACAGGCGCATGTAATCGTAGATTTCGGTGACCGTGGCGACGGTTGAGCGCGGGTTGCGGCTGGTGGTCTTCTGCTCGATCGAGATTGCGGGCGAGAGGCCGTCGATATGCTCGACGTCGGGCTTCTGCATCATCTCGAGGAACTGGCGGGCGTAGGCCGACAGGCTCTCGACGTAACGGCGCTGCCCCTCGGCGTAGATGGTGTCGAAGGCGAGACTCGATTTGCCCGATCCCGACAGGCCGGTGATCACCGTCAGGCTCTCGCGCGGGATGTCGACGTCGATCCCCTTGAGATTGTGCTCGCGCGCGCCGCGGACAGAAATATGAGTCAGCATCGGTCGGCTTCGTTCCGTTTATGTTCCAGTCTAACGTGAGGCGCCGCAGCAGGTCAACGCGGGCTACAGCCATATGGGTGCGCGGGGGCGCTCACGCCAGTGGATAAGTAGCCACCTCCTCGTAATGCGCGCCGTGGCGGGAGAGGCGACTTTCGAACAGGATGAACGCGCGCACTTCGAACGGTTCCGATGACAGGCCACGTTTGCGCTCGAGGAAGTCGGCGACCTCGCGGGCTCGCCGCCCCTTCCACCGCGCCAGCGTGATATGCGGGTGAAAGGCGCGGCGTTCGGGCTCGAGGCCGACCTGCTGGCAAACGCGCTCGACTTTCGCGGCCAGCGCCGCGACCTCGGCTTTGGGTTCAACGCCGGCCCATAGAGCGCCGCTGGTGCGCTGTTCGAAACGGCCGACGCCGCTGACGCGCAGCTCAAATCGGGAAGCGCGAATGCCCGCCAGGGCGTGGGCCAGATCGTCGCCAATCGGGCGTTCGACCTCCCCGACGAAGCGCAAGGTCAGGTGGAGCTGCTCCTCGTCCTGCCAACGAAAGTCGGCGCTGTCGTCCATCGCGTCGATCAGCAGGTCGCGGATCGGCTCTGGCGGTCGGATGCCCACGAACAGCCGGTGCATGACGGTCCGTTAGCTCGCGCCGCGTAGCCAGTCACGAAAGCGTCTCGCTTCATCGCCGCGCGCGAAGCCGCGAGGCTGAATACGCGTTGTCAGGGGTGCGCAGGCCGTTGCTGGAAGTCGGCCGGCGCCAGTCCCCAAAGGAGTAATGTGAACATGACCGAAAGTTTCAGTCAGAGCCAGCAAACCGGAACCCGCAACGAAACTTATGACGTGATCGCCATCCTCTATCACGCCTTCCAGGGCGCGGAGAATTGCCAGACCTATCTCAAGGACGCTCAGGACGGACAGATCCGCGACTTCGTTCAGCAGGCGCTGCAGACGCAGCGTCAGCTCGCCGACCAGGGCAAGCAGGTGCTTCAACAGTGCCTGCAGAAGGACACCGGCGGACAAAGCGCATTCGGCTGGAGCCAGACGCAGGCGTCGGGCAGCACCAGCAGCACTACCGGACAGAGCCAGTCGACCTTCGCCGAGCAGGGCGTCGGGTCGGGCGGATCGAGCGGCGGCTCGACGTCTTTCTAAGTAGCGGAGCGACAATCAGTGCCCCGGCCGACGCGCCGGGGCACTTCGTTATCGCAGCTTGCCGCGCACCGTCTCGATCCAGCGCAGCGCGCGCGACGACATGTCGGGCGGCAGCTCCTCGATCGGCACTTCGATGATGCGCTCGATCTCCCACGACCATTTTCCGGGGCGATAGCGCACGTCCTCGACGATCAGCAGCGCGGCGAGGTCGTGCTTGAAGTCGGTCCGTTCTTCGAGCTCGGCCGCGACCCGCACTTCGCCGTGCGCCGTTAGGCCGATTTCCTCCCGAAGCTCACGGAGCACCGCATCGCGCGGATCCTCGTCCTCGCTTCGGCCGCCGCCCGGCAGGCGCCAGCCGGCCGCATAGCGCAGGCGCACGAGGATCAGCTTGCGCTGGGGCGTCAGCGCGAGCGCGTGCGCGCCAAAGGTGCGCGGTCGCCGGACGAACCAGTTGAGCTTGAGCAGCTTGTGCACCGCGGTCAGCGGCAGCCGCAGGACCTTGTCGACAAAACGCGCCGGCCGAGGATTGGTCAGGGCAGCTCCACTCCGCCACCGCCCTCGCCGACGATCAGCTCGGCCTCCGGCGGGATGACGATCGGCTGGAGCCCGAGCGACTGGAGACGCGCGTTGAGCTGCGCCAGCTGGCCCGATTTGACCTGCTGCCATGCCGCCCAGTCGGCGTTGAGCTGCGCGATCGTCTCGGCCGCCGTCGAGCGCAGCGCCGCAGTCGGCGCGGCGTCGCTCGATTCGGCCGATGTCTCGAGCGCGGCGAGCGTGCCGCTTTCGCCGTTGAAGCCCGAGTTGGGCACCTTGGACGGTTCGAGGCCGGCGCGCAGCGCTTTCGCCTCAGCAAGCACGGCGGGATCGTGGATCTGCGCGATCCGCTGGTCGAGCTGCTTGCGGACGGCCTCCTGCTCGGCATAGCCGCGCCAGGCGATTTCCATCGGCGCATAGAGGCTTTCGGAGAACTCGCGCGCCGCATGATAATCGGCATTCTGGACGCGCGGGTCGGGGAGAATGTCGAAGCTCACTTGCTGCTGCTGGCCGCTGGCGGTCAGTGTCGCGGTGTAGCGCCCGGGTTCGACCAGCTGGCCGCGCGGGTCGAGCGGCGTGTCGAGCCCCCACACCGCGGCAATGCTGTAATTGTATTCGACCGCTTTGGGGCGCGGACGCCTCAGGTCCCACACCCAGCGGTGAGCGCCGGGTGTGCCGCCGAGCACCGGCCGCGGCTTCACATATTCCGCGGCGAAATAGCGGTCGGCCGGCAGCTGCTCGGGCGCGTCGGCGCTGGAGAAGCGGCGCACCACGGCGCCCGATGAATCGCGGATCTCGAGCGTGACTGGACCGCTCAGCCCCGAGCCGAGCCAATAGTCGATCACCGCCCCGTCCGGCGGGTTCTCGCCGACCGGGGTCTCGGGCGCGAGCGGCGTGTCGTGGTTGTTGTTGAAGCGTACGCGCACAGTGGGCGCGGGCACGAACAGATGCGCCGCCTCGGCGGAGGTTCCCGCCTGCAGCTGCCGCAGCAGCGCAAGGTCGCCGAGCACCCAGATCGCGCGGCCCTGCGTGGCCGCGATCAAATCGTCGCCGTGGACGAGCAGGTCGCGCGCCCAGGCGGTCGGCAGGTTCTGCTGCAGCGGCTGCCAGTTGTCGCCGTCATCGAAGCTGACGAACACGCCGGTCTCGTTGCCGGCATAGAGCAGGCCCGGCCGCACCGGGTCTGCGCGCACGGCGGTCACCGCCTGGCCCGCGGGAAGTCCGCGAGTCACCTCGGTCCAGCTCTTGCCGCCGTCGTGGGTGCGAAAGACGTGCGGGCTGAAGTCGTCGATCCTGTGACCGTCGGCGGCGGCATAGGCGGTCGCTGGATCGAGCGCCGACAGGTCGATGCTGGCGATCTTGGTCCACGGCTGGATTCCCGGCAGCGTGGTCTGCGTCCAATTGGCGCCGCCATCGCGGGTGATGCTGATCAGCCCGGTGTCGCTGCCGGCCCAGATTTCGGCTGCCGAATGGGGCGAGGGCTCGACCGAGATGATGGTGCCGTAGCCGCACGCCATCGCATCGGGAATCGCGATGTCGTCGACGCAGCGCTGGGCATTGCGCTGCTTGCCCGTGAGGTCCGGGCTGATCACCGCCCAATGGTCGCCGCGGTCGAGGCTTTTGAAGATGACGTCGCCGCCGAGGTAGAGCGCCGGCGGACCGGCGCGCGAAGCGACCAGCGGCGTCACCCAGTTGAAATGGTGCGCGAGCAAAGTCGGGCGCGCTCCGTAATTCTGCACCGGCCAGGCAGAGACGTCGGTCACTTGCCCCGTGCGTGCGTCCCAGCGGCTGACCCGGCCGCCGAGGCCCGAGCCGTAGATGATGTTCGGGTCGACGGGGTCCGGGATATCGTAGTCGCGCTCGTCACCGCCGATCGGGTGCCAATCGCGC
>DATDDW010000148.1:0-3043 GCA_036523615.1 Sphingomicrobium sp. | reverse complement strand
GCGCGCGAGCGATCGTCCGGCCGATCTGGGCGACTTCGAGGCTGTGCGTGAGGCGGACGCGGAAATGGTCGCCGTCGGGCGCGACGAAGACCTGCGTCTTGTGGCGCAGGCGGCGGAAGGCGACCGAGTGGATGATGCGGTCGCGGTCGCGCTGGAAGATGTCACGCGGGCCGCGTGGGCCTGGGTCATGTTCGCGGTGAAGCCGGCCGCGCGATCGCGACGGATGGGCGGCGACAGCCTCCGGGAGCCTCATTCAGTGCCGAGTGGCACAATCGTATCGGCTTGAGAATTGCTATATCTAAACGCGTCGATGCCCACTGTGTGGAGGTCGTCGGCGAAGATTTCCGCGTCGGACGGACCGCGGAACGGCCCGATGAGCAGCCGCGCACGATTGGCCGTGTTCGCGACATAGCCGCTGATTCCATCGAACAGGTCGCGATTGCGCGACTTGATGCGCTGGAACTGGCCTTGGAGCGCGGCGGCATTGGGACCGCTGGCGAGCTGCAGCCAGATCCTGCCGTCGCTTGCAGCTTCGGTGCGCTCGACCGTAGCTGGCTTGGGCGGCGCGGCATAAGCGAGCTGGACGGCGGACGGCTGCGCCGGTTGCGACAGCGCCTGCTCGACCAGCGGCGCCGTCTGCGGCGCCGCAGCGGGCGGCGGCGCTGGCTGAGTAAGCAGCGCGTCGGTTCCGGCGAGCCGGTCGGTGCTGACGCTATTGACGACGCCGAGCGTCGCCGGCGGCACCCGCGCCGGAGTCGCGTAGGCGTAAGTCGCGCCACTGTTCGCGTCCGGGAAAATCCCCAGATTGACGGCCGCGGCCTTCTCCCCCGCGGCGAGGCTCGGCAGGCGCTGCAGGAACGGAGCGACGCGCGCCCAGCTGCCCGGCATCGCCGCGTCGATCGCGGCCATTGCGCCGTTGGAATCGCCGGTCAGCGCAAGCACGAACGCACGTACCCGCGCGGCGCCGGGATCGTTCTTCGCAGCGAGCGGCGCGAGCGCTTGCAGCGCCCCATTCTTGTCGCCGCTGATCGCCAGGCTCAGCGCCAGCCGGCGCCGCGCCTCGTCGCTGTCGAGCCCGCCCAGCGAAGCGCGGTAATCGGCCTGCGCCTGGGCCTGCTTGCCGAGCAAATCGTAAGCGAGGCCGCGGTCGCAGCCGAACGTCGCGAGCGGTGCACCGAGCTGCTGCGCCCGGGCGAAATACGGAAGCGCCGCCAGCGGTTCGCCATTGGCGACGGAAACTGCGCCCATTCCGGCCTGGGGCAGCGGGCTCTTCGGGTTCACTTCGTCGGCGCGGGCGAAGAAGCCGGCCGCGGCCTGCGTATCGCCGAGCTCGAGCGCGGCCTTGCCGGCGCCGATTAGCGAACTGAAGTCGTGAGGATCGGAAGCGAGCGCGCGGATGTAACGGGCAAGCGCTGCGGCGGGAGTCTCATCGTAGGGCGAATAGCTGCCCTGCGCGGCGGCTGGAGCCGCGCACACAAGGGGCACGCCGGCGCACACCAGCACCGCCCCCAAAACGCTAATGGTCGATAGTCCCCGCATCAGCCCTCCCGTTGCGGCAGAGAATCTTGCCAAGCCCTTTCTGCCTAGAGGCTTTACGGTGAGTCGTGCGCTGTTCTCGGTGAGGTGCACCAGCAACAGTCATTGTATCCGCGAAATAAACAAGAAGGGCAGCCCCAACGGGACTGCCCTCCATTGAACGCGACTTGAGAATTACTGGTTGTTTTGTCTGTTGAGGAAGCGCGGAATGTCGATCGGGTCGCGCTGATCGCTCGCTTCATCCTCGTCGATCTGCGCCTTGGGCGCCCCGCGGGCGATGTTTGACATGCGCTCGAACAAGGTGCCGCCGCCGTTGGCGGTCGGCTGTTCGACGTCGTCTTCGTCTTCGGGCGGAGCGATCGGCGGCGCGCCGACCGGCGTCGTCAGGATGTCGTCGGCGCCGAGCAGCAGCTCGTCGCCTTCGTCTTCCTCGTCGGCGGTGAGGTCGACCTCGAGCGTCTCGTCCTCAGCCGTCGCCGGCTCTTCCTTGGTCGCCGCAGTCGTCGGCTGCGCCGGAGCGGCAGTGCGAGCGGGGAAGGTGAAGACCTTGCCCGGCGTCGGCTGAGCGACCGCTTCGGCGTCGATGCCGGTAGCGACCACCGACACGCGGATCTTGCCGCCGAGGTCGTTGTTGAACGCCGAGCCCCAGATGATGTTGGCGTCGGGGTCGACCAGCTCCTTGATGTGGCTCGCCGCCTCGTCGACCTCCATCAGGCGCATGTCCTCGCCGCCGGTGATCGAGATGATCACGCCCTTGGCGCCCTTCATGCTGACGCCGTCGAGCAGCGGGTTCGAGATCGCCTTCTCCGCGGCCTCGATGGCGCGGTTGTCACCGTCGGCTTCGCCGGTGCCCATCATCGCCTTGCCCATCTCGCTCATCACCGAGCGGACGTCGGCGAAGTCGAGGTTGATGAGGCCCGGCATGACCATCAGGTCGGTGATCCCGCGGACACCCTGCTGAAGCACCTCATCTGCCATTTCGAACGCCTGCTTGAAGGTCGTCTCGGAATTGGCGAGGCGGAACAGATTCTGGTTGGGAATGACGATCAAAGTATCGACGTGCTGCTGCAGCTCCTGGATCCCGGACTCGGCCGAGCGCGAGCGGCGAGCGCCCTCGAACGCGAAGGGCTTGGTGACCACGCCGACCGTGAGGATACCGCGATCGCGCGCTGCCTTGGCAATGACCGGCGCGGCGCCGGTGCCGGTGCCGCCGCCCATGCCGGCGGCGATGAAACACATGTGCGCGCCTTCGAGCGACTGGATGATCTCTTCCAGCGTTTCTTCCGCCGCGGCGCGGCCGATCTCCGGCCGTGAGCCGGCTCCGAGCCCCTGCGTGATCTTGAGCCCGAGCTGGATGCGGCGGTCGGCTTCGGAATTGTTGAGCGCCTGCGCGTCGGTGTTGGCGACGATGAAGTCGACGCCCTGGACGTCGGCGCGCATCATGTTGGCGATGGCGTTGCCGCCCGCTCCGCCGACGCCGATCACGCTGATCCGCGGGCGAAGTTCG
>DATDDW010000147.1:0-3139 GCA_036523615.1 Sphingomicrobium sp. | reverse complement strand
AGGCGTTCGCCGACACATTCTTCGGGAAAAAGCCGCACCAGGTCGACTACGGCTGCATCCCATCGGCGGTGTTCAGCCATCCGCCGCTCGCCGGCGTCGGCCTTACCGAAGGCGCCGCACGCAACAAGCTGGGCACGGTGCGAGTGTACACGTCCGACTTCCGGTCGATGAAGAATGTGCTCGCGGGGCGCGACGAGCGCTCGCTTTACAAGCTCGTCGTCGACGGCATGACCGACGAGATCGTCGGCATCCACATGATCGGCCCGGACGCTCCGGAGATTCTCCAGGCCGCATCGATCGCCGTCAAAGCCAAGCTCAAGAAGGCCGATTTCGACGCGACGGTCGCACTGCATCCGACCATGGCCGAAGAACTAGTGTTGATGCGGTGAATCTTCCGCCGCTATGGCGGGGGATATGCACGACGCAATCATCATCGGTGCCGGCCACAATGGCCTGACCTGCGCTTATTACCTGGCGAAACGCGGCCTCAAGGTCGCGGTGCTCGAGGCGGCGGATACCGTCGGCGGCGCCGCCGTGACGGACGAGTTCCTGCCTGGCTTCAGGAATTCGGCGGCGAGCTACACCGTCAGCCTGCTCCAGCCCAAGGTTATCCGCGACATGCAGCTCGAGCGTCATGGGCTGAAGGTCGTGCTGAGGAAAACGGACAATTTCCTGCCCGGCGACGGCGATTATCTGCTCGCCGGCCGCGGCGGCCTCACGCGCAAGGAGATCGCTCGCCACAACAAGGCCGACGCCGACGGTTACGACCGCTACATCGCCGAGCTTGAAACGGTGGTGCGGCTCTTGAAGAAGTGGCTGCTGCGCGCGCCGCCCAACGTTGGCCGCAAGGTCAGCGCCATCCCGAAACTCCTGAGCCTCGGCAAGGACATGGCGGGCCTGTCGCTGGCCGAAACGCGCACCGTCCACGATTTCGCTGTACGCAGCGCGTCCGAGATCCTCGAGCGGCATTTCGAGGGCGAGTTCGCCAAGGCGCTGTTCGGCTTCGACGGCGTCGTCGGCAATTTCGCGTCGCCGCAGTCGCCCGGCACCGCCTACGTGCTGCTTCATCACTTGTTCGGCGAGGCGGCGGGAGTGCCGGGCGCCTGGGGCCATTCGATCGGCGGCATGGGCTCGATCACCCAGGCGATGGCGCGCGCTTGCCGCGAAGCCGGCGTCGACATCCTCCTCAGCACTCCGGTCGAGGAGCTGATCGTCGCCGACAAGCGCGCGGCTGGCGTCGTCGCCGGCGGCAAAGCTTGGCGCGCCGCAACTGTTGCTGCCGCGGTCAATCCGCGGTTGCTGTTCGATCGCCTCATCCCGCTCGGCGCTGTGGATGACGATATCGCGGCGCGGATGCACGGCTGGAAGTGCGAAAGCGCGACCTTCCGCATGAACGTGGCGCTATCGGAAGTGCCCAAGTTCGCGGTGCTGCCGAAGAAGGGCAATCACCTGACGGCCGGCATCATCATGGCGCCCAGCCTCGATTACATGCACCGCGCCTATCTCGATGCCGCGGTGAATGGCTGGGCGAAGCAGCCGATCATCGAGATGCTGATCCCCTCGACTCTCGACCCCAGCCTCGCGCCCAAGGGCAAGCACGTCGCCTCGCTCTTCTGCCAGCACTTCCGCTTCGATTTGGGGCCCGGCCGCAGCTGGGACGACGAGCGGGAGAAGGCCGCCGACCAGATCATCGCAACTGTCGATTCGCACGCGCCGGGCTTCGCCAAGTCGGTGCTCGGTCGCCAGATCCACTCGCCGCTCGACCTCGAGCGCCGCTTCGGCCTCATCGGCGGCGACATCTTCCACGGCAAGATGGGTCTCGATCAATTGTTCAGCGCGCGGCCGATGATCGGCGCCGCCGATTACCGAATGCCGCTTAAGGGCCTGTACTTGTGCGCCTCGGGCGCGCACCCCGGTGGCGGGGTCACTGGAGCGCCGGGCCACAATGCGGCGCACGCGATCCTGTCCGACCGGCGCTTCTGGAAACGTCGCCATTGAAGCCACTCGAAGGCATCAAGGTCCTTGATCTTTCACGCGTGCTCGCGGGACCTTGGTGCACGCAATTGCTCGCCGACCTCGGCGCCGAGGTGATCAAGGTCGAGCGGCCCGGAAGCGGCGACGACACGCGCCACTGGGGACCGCCATGGCATGGCGAGGGCGAGGGCCGGGTCGCGGCCTATTTCCTGAGCTGCAACCGCGGCAAGAAATCGGCGGCGATCGATTTCTCGCGGGAAGAAGGCGCGGCGCTCGTGCGCAAGCTCGCGGAGCAGGCCGATGTCGTCATCGAGAACTTCAAGGTCGGCGGGCTGGAAAGGTTCGGGCTCGACGCCGCCTCACTGCGCGCCGCCAACCCCCGGCTCGTCTATGCGTCGATTACCGGCTTCGGCCAGGACGGGCCCTACGCCGACCGCGCCGGCTACGACTATATCATCCAGGGGATGGGCGGGCTGATGAGCATCACCGGCCTGCCCGATGGCGAGCCCGGCGGTGGTCCGATGCGCGTGGGGGTGGCCGTCGTCGATCTCTTCACCGGGCTCTACACCTGTGTGGCCATCCTCTCCGCGCTTCTCCGGCGGGAGAAGTCCGGCGAGGGCGCGCACATCGACATGGCGTTGTTCGACACGCAGCTGGCGATGCTCGCCAACCAGGCGTCCAATGCGCTCGTCTCCGGCAAGGACCCGCCGCGGCAGGGCAATACGCATCCCAATATCGTGCCGTACCAGCCGTTCGATGCGGCGGATCAGCCGATCATCATCGCGGTGGGCAATGCAGGCCAGTTCGCCCGTCTCGCCGAGATGTGCGGCCATCCCGAATGGACCACCGATGAGCGGTTTTCGTCGAACGGCGCGCGCGTTGCGAACCGCGATGAGATTGTCCGGCTTGTCGCGGAGGCGATCCGCCACAAGCCGGCGGCTCAATGGCTCGAGCAGCTCGAAGCGGCAGGCATTCCCGCCGGGCCGATCAACAGCGTCACCCAGGCGCTGTCCGATGTTCAGGGGCAGCACCGGCAGATGGTGCGCACGATCGCCGGTATGCCGCTGGTCGGCTCGCCCGTGCGGCTCGATGGCAGCCGGGCGGACTCCGACCTTCCCCCGCCGCGCCTCGGGGAGCACACCCAGGAAATCCTGCAGGGCATCGG
>DATDDW010000146.1:0-6870 GCA_036523615.1 Sphingomicrobium sp. | reverse complement strand
CTCAAGGAGACGACCACGGGCGACACTCTGTGCGACCCGAACAAGCCGATCGTGCTCGAGCGGATGGAGTTCCCCGATCCGGTGATCGAGGTCGCCGTCGAGCCCAAGACGAAGGCCGACCAGGAGAAGATGGGCCTCGCCCTTTCACGCCTGGCCGCCGAGGACCCGAGCTTCCGCGTCACCACCGACCATGAATCGGGGCAGACGATCATCAAGGGGATGGGCGAGCTCCACCTCGAGATCCTCGTCGACCGCATGAAGCGCGAGTTCAAGGTCGAGGCCAATGTCGGTGCGCCGCAGGTCGCCTATCGCGAGTCTTTGGCGCGTCCGGTCGACATCGACTACACGCACAAGAAGCAGTCGGGCGGCTCGGGCCAGTTCGGCCGCGTCAAAGTCTCGGTCGCTCCGGGCGAGCGCGGCTCGGGCGTGCAGTTCTTCGACGAGATCAAGGGCGGCAACATCCCGCGCGAATATATCCCGTCGGTCGAGAAGGGCATGCGCGAGACTGCCGAGACCGGCTCGTTGATCGGCTTCCCGATCATCGACTTCGAGATCCACCTGACCGACGGCGCTTACCACGAGGTCGACTCCTCGGCGCTGGCGTTCGAGATCACCGGCCGCGGAGCAATGCGCGAAGCCGCCCAGAAGGCGGGCATCAAGCTGCTCGAGCCGATCATGAAGGTGGAGGTCGTGACGCCGGAAGATTATGTCGGCGACGTCATCGGCGATCTGCTCAGCCGTCGCGGCCAGGTCCAAGGGCAGGACAGCCGCGGCAATGCAATCGCCGTCGACGCGTTCGTGCCGCTGGCCAACATGTTCGGCTACGTCAATCAGCTGCGCTCGTTCACTCAGGGGCGCGCTCAGTACACGATGCAATTCTCGCACTATCAGGAAGTGCCGCAGAACATCGCCGACGAGGTGAAGGCGAAGCTGGCGTAAGGGTAAAATTGTAGCTATGGGCGCGCTCGCATTGGGCGGGCCGCCCGATTTTCTAAAAAGAAGAGGCGTAAAATGGCGAAGGCTAAATTCGAGCGGACGAAGCCGCACGTGAACATCGGCACCATCGGTCACGTGGACCATGGCAAGACGTCGCTGACGGCGGCGATCACCAAGGTGCTGGCCGAGCAGGGCAAGGCCGAGTTCACCGACTATGCGAACATCGACAAGGCGCCGGAAGAGCGCGAGCGCGGCATCACCATCTCGACCGCTCACGTCGAGTATGAGACCGACAAGCGCCACTATGCGCACGTCGATTGCCCGGGGCACGCCGACTATGTGAAGAACATGATCACCGGCGCCGCGCAGATGGACGGCGCGATCCTGGTCGTGTCCGCGGCCGACGGCCCGATGCCGCAGACCAAGGAGCACATCCTGCTCGCCAAGCAGGTCGGCGTTCCGACCATGGTCGTTTACCTGAACAAGGTCGACCAGGTCGACGATCCCGAGCTGCTCGAGCTGGTCGAGCTCGAGATCCGCGAGGAGCTTTCGAAGCGCGACTTCGACGGCGACAACATTCCGATCATCTCGGGTTCGGCGCTGGCCGCGCTCGAAGGGAAGAATGACGAGATCGGCAAGGAGTCGATCCTGAAGCTCATGGACGCGGTCGACGAGTGGATCCCGACCCCGGATCGTCCGCTCGACAAGCCGTTCCTGATGCCGATCGAGGACGTGTTCTCGATCTCGGGCCGCGGCACCGTCGTCACCGGCCGTGTCGAGACCGGCGTGATCAAGGTCGGCGAGGAAGTCGAGATCGTCGGCATCCGCGACACCCAGAAGACCGTCGTCACCGGCGTCGAGATGTTCCGCAAGCTGCTCGACCAGGGCCAGGCCGGCGACAACATCGGCGCGCTGCTGCGCGGCGTGGGCCGTGAAGACGTCGAGCGCGGCCAGGTTCTGGCCAAGCCCGGCTCGATCACTCCGCACACGGACTTCTCGGCCGAGGTCTATGTCCTGTCGAAGGACGAGGGCGGCCGTCATACGCCGTTCTTCGCCAACTATCGTCCGCAGTTCTACTTCCGGACGACGGACGTGACCGGCGAGGTTCAGCTCCCGGAGGGGACCGAGATGGTGATGCCGGGCGACAACGTGAACCTGGGCGTCAAGCTGATCGCTCCGATCGCCATGGACCCGGGCCTGCGCTTCGCCATCCGCGAGGGCGGCCGGACCGTCGGCGCGGGGGTTGTCGCGAACATCTCGAAGTAATATAGGGCGCCAGCCGCGCGGGTCGTCAGATTCGCGCGGCTCGCTTTTGCAGTAGGTTGTTTAGCGGATCGCGGCCCCGGCTGCGGTTCGCCGGCTCTTTCGCATCGGTAGGGAAATGGAAACGCAGAATATCCGGATTCGCCTGAAGGCGTTCGATCATCGAGTGCTCGACCAGGCGACTGGCGACATCGCCGATACGGCGCGCCGCACGGGTGCTCTTATCCGCGGTCCCATTCCCTTGCCGACGCGCATCGAGAAGTTCACCGTCAACCGCTCGCCGCACATCGACAAGAAGTCGCGCGAGCAGTTCGAGGTGAGGACCTACAAGCGGCTGCTCGACATCGTGCAGCCGACGCCGCAGACGGTCGACGCGCTGATGAAGCTCGACCTCGCCGCCGGCGTCGATGTGGAAATCAAGCTCGCCTGAGCGAGCTGCGATTGGGTGATACCGCCGGAGGTTAGCTCCGGGCTGCGTCCCCGCCGCTTCCCTCAAGGAAGCAATAGCCCAGGCGGGGCACGCAAAAATTTGGTTGGGCGCACGCACCCGGGATGGTCCCGCGGTGCCTCTGTTTAAGGAGCTTGATCATGCGCACCGGCGTGATCGCAAAGAAGGTCGGAATGACCCGCCTGTTCCAGGCGGACGGTCGGCACGTGCCCGTCACCGTCCTGCAGCTGGACGACCTGCAGGTCATCGGCCGCCGGGAGACCGACCGCGACGGCTATGCCGCCGTCCAGCTCGGCGCTGGCAAGGCCAAGGCGAAGAATGTCGCCAAGCCGCAGCGCGTCGCCTTCGGCAAGGCCGAGGTCGAGCCCAAGGCCAAGATCGTCGAGTTCCGCGTCGCTGACGATGCGCTGCTCGACGTCGGGGCGCACATCAGCGCCGACCATTTCGTCCCCGGCCAGCTGGTCGATGTCGCCGGCGTCACTCAGGGCAAGGGCTTCGCCGGGGCGATGAAGCGCTGGGGCTTCGGCGGTCTTCGCGCGACCCACGGCGTCTCGGTGTCGCACCGTTCGCACGGCTCGACCGGTAACCGCCAGGACCCCGGCCGAGTGTTCAAGAACAAGAAGATGGCCGGCCACATGGGCGCCCGCAATCGCACCCAGCAGAACCTCGAGATCGTCCGCACCGACCCGATCCGCGGCCTGCTGTTCATCAAGGGCTCGGTCCCCGGTCACAAGGGCAGCTGGCTGACCGTCAGCGATGCGGTGAAGCTGCCGCGCCCCGACACTGCGCCATATCCAGCGGGCATCCTCGAAGGCCGGAAGATCGAAGAGCTCGAGGTTCCGGAGGCAGGGCTGGTCGACGACGCCGCGGTCCACGAGATCCCGGCGCTGCCGAGCGACGAGGAAGTCGCCGCGATCGCTGCCGAGCAGGAAGCCGGCGCTGCCGCTAAGGCGGAAGCCGAGGCGGCTGCCAAGGTTGAAGCCGCCGACGCGGCCCAGAGCGCGGAAAATGAAAAAGCCAAAGCGGCCGAGGACAGCGCGAAGCCTGCCTCCGACGCCGACGAAGGCAAGGAAGGCTAAGATGAAGGTCAAGGTACAGACCCTCGACGGTGCCAAGGGTGGCAGCGACATCGAGCTCAACGACGAGATTTTTGCCGTCGAGCCCCGCGCCGACATCCTGCATCGCGTCGTCACCTGGCAGCTCGTCAACCGCCGCGCTCCGGCGCGGGCGGCGCGCGAGCGCAGCGACGTTGCGCGCACCGGCAAAAAGTTCGGTCGCCAGAAGGGCGGCGGCACGGCTCGTCACGGGGACCGCCGTGCACCGATCTTCATCGGCGGCGGCAAGGCCCACGGTCCCCGCGCCCGCGTCTTCGCCTCGAGCCTCAACAAGAAGGTGCGGCAGCTCGGCCTCAAGATGGCGCTCTCTTCGAAGGCCAAGGACGGACAGCTGATCGTGCTCGACAACCTCGACCTCGATGCCGGCAAGACTAAGGAGCTGAAGGCGAAGCTGTCGCAGCTGGGCTTTGGCAAGACCGCGCTGGTGATCGACGGCGATGCGCTCAACGTCGGTTTCGCCCGCGCCTCGTCGAACCTCGGCCAGATCAACCTGCTGCCCGCGGTCGGGGCCAATGTGTACGACATCATGCGCCACGAGACGCTCGTCCTGACCCGCGCCGCGGTCGAGAAGCTGGAGGCCCGGTTCAATGGCTAAGAAACCGCAGAAGGCCGCGCCTGAGGCGCGCCACTACGACATCGTGCTTGCCCCGCACATCACCGAGAAATCGACGATGCTGTCGGACAGCAATGCGGTGGTGTTCCGCGTCGCCCCCAGGGCGAGCAAGCCCGAGATCAAGGAAGCGGTCGAGGCGCTGTTCGGCGTGACCGTGGTCGGCGTCAACACCATCGTCGCCAAGGGAAAGACCAAGCGGTGGAAGGGCAAGCCCTACCAGCGCTCGGACGTGAAGAAGGCGATCGTTCGCCTGGCCGAGGGCCAGTCGATCGACATCACCGAAGGGGTCCGCGGCTAATGGCTCTCAAGCAATATAATCCGACGTCTTCGTCGCGCCGCGGCCTGATCCTGGTCGACCGTTCCAACCTGTGGAAGGGCAAGCCGGTCAAGAAGCTGACCGAAGGCAAGACCAAGACCGGCGGCCGCAACAACAAGGGTCACGTGACCAGCCGCGGCATCGGCGGCGGGCACAAGCAGCGCTACCGGGTCGTCGATTTCAAGCGCCGCACTTGGGACGTTCCGGCCACGGTCGAGCGTCTGGAATATGATCCCAACCGCTCGGCGTTCATCGCGCTCGTCACCTACGAGGGGGGCGAGCAGGCCTATATCCTCGCGCCGCAGCGTCTCGCCCCGGGCGACAAGGTGGTCGCCGGCAAGAAGGTCGACGTGAAGCCGGGCAACGCGATGGAGATCGGGCAGATGCCGATCGGTACCATCGTCCACAATGTCGAACTCAAGCCCGGCAAGGGCGGCCAGATCGCGCGCGCTGCGGGGACCTATGTGCAGGTCGTCGGCCGCGACCGCGGAATGGTCATCGTTCGCCTCAACTCGGGCGAGCAGCGCTACATCCGTTCCGACTGCATGGCGACGGTCGGCGCAGTGTCGAACCCCGACAATGCCAACACCAACCTTGCCAAGGCGGGCCGCAATCGCTGGCGCGGCAAGCGCCCGCTCACGCGCGGCGTCGCCAAGAACCCGGTCGACCACCCGCACGGCGGCGGTGAAGGCCGCACCTCGGGCGGGCGCCACCCCGTCACTCCGTGGGGCAAGCCGACCAAGGGTGCCCGCACCCGTCACAACAAAGCGACCGACAAGTTCATCATCCGGTCGCGTCACGCGAAGAAGAAGGGTTAAGCCATGGCCCGTTCCGTCTGGAAAGGTCCGTTCGTCGAGCTTTCGCTGCTGAAGAAGGCGGAAGCTGCGCAGGAGCAGGGCGGCCGAGCGCCGATCAAGACCTGGTCGCGCCGCTCGACGATCCTGCCGCAGTTCGTCGGCCTGACCTTCAATGTCTACAACGGCCGCAAGTTCGTGCCGGTGTCGGTCAATGAGGAAATGGTCGGCATGAAGCTCGGCGAATTCGCCCCGACGCGCACCTTCCATGGCCACGCCGCCGACCGGAAGGGGAGGGCATAATGGGCAAGGCTGCCAATCCCCGCCGCGTCGCCGAGAAGGAAGCGCTCGCCGTCGGCAACACGATCCGCGGCTCGTCGCGCAAGCTCAACCTCGTCGCCCAGATGATCCGCGGCCGCAAGGTCGAGGAGGCGATGAGCATTTTGAAGTTCTCGCCAAAGGCGATGGCCGACGATGTGCGCAAGGTGCTCGCCTCGGCGATCGCCAATGCGGAGAACAACCACAACCTCGACGTCGACGCTTTGGTCGTCGCCGAAGCGAGCGTCGGCAAGTCGATCTCGATGAAGCGCTTTGCCACCCGCGCCCGCGGCCGCTCGGCGCGCATCGTCAAGCCGTTCAGCCGCCTCCGGGTCGTCGTTCGCGAGCAGGAAGAAGCTTAAGATGGGTCAGAAATCCTCTCCGGTCGGGCTTCGCCTGCAGATCAACCGTACGTGGGACAGCCGCTGGTTCGCGGAAGGCCACGACTACGGCCGCCTGCTGCTCGAGGACCTCAGCATCCGCAAGTACATCCTCAAGAAGGTGCCGCAGGCCGCGATCTCCAAGGTCGTGATCGAGCGCCCGGCGAAGATCTGCCGAGTCAGCATCTATGCCGCGCGCCCCGGCGTGATCATCGGCAAGAAGGGCGCCGACATCGAGAAGCTGAAGCGCGAGCTCCAGAAGATGACGAGCTCGGAAGTCAGCCTCAACATCGTCGAGATCAGGAAGCCCGAGGTCGACGCCAAGCTCGTCGCCCAGGGCGTTGCCGACCAGCTTGAGCGCCGCATCGCCTTCCGCCGTGCGATGAAGCGTGCGGTGCAGTCGGCGCTGCGCCTTGGTGCCGAGGGCATCCGCATCACCTGCTCGGGCCGTCTCGGCGGCGCCGAGATCGCGCGCACCGAATGGTACCGCGAGGGCCGCGTGCCGCTGCACACGCTGCGCGGCAACGTCGATTATGCCGAGGCCGAGGCGCACACCGCCTACGGCGTCTGCGGGGTCAAAGTGTGGGTCTTCAAGGGCGAGATCTTCGCTCACGACCCGCTCGCCCAGGACCGGCTGATGATGGAGGCGCAGACCTCCGGCGTCCGCCCTGCGCGCGAAGAGCGCGG
>DATDDW010000145.1:0-4680 GCA_036523615.1 Sphingomicrobium sp. | reverse complement strand
TGTGATCTCGCTCACCCACTATCTCGCCGTGGCCGCGGTGCTGTTCACCATCGGCGTGCTCGGCATCTTCCTCAACCGCCGCAACGTGATCCTGATGCTGATGGCGATCGAGCTGATCCTGCTCGCGGTGAACATCAACCTCGTCGCTTTCTCCGCCTATCTTGGCGACCTCACCGGCCAGGTGCTGGCGATGTTCGTGCTCACGGTCGCCGCCGCCGAGGCGGCGATCGGCCTTGCCATCCTCGTGATCTTCTTCCGCCGCCGCGGCTCGATCGCGGTCGACGACGTCAACCGGATGCGCGGCTGATGGCGTTGTCGGTCGAGCTGATCGTCTTCCTGCCGCTGTTGGCGGCGATCGTCGCCGGGCTCGGCGGCCCGTGGATCGGCAAGACCGCGGCGAAAGTAGTGACCACCGGCGCTCTGTTCGTCGGCGCGTTTTTGAGCTGGCCGATCTTCTTCCACTTCATCGGTAGCTCGGCCCAGCCGGCAGTGGTTCCGGTGATGACCTGGATCCATTCGGGCAGCTTCAGCGTCGACTGGGCGCTGCGCGTCGATGCACTGACCGCGGTGATGCTGGTCGTCGTCACGACCGTCAGCTCGCTCGTCCACCTCTACAGCTGGGGCTATATGGAGGAGGACCCGGGCCAGCCGCGGTTCTTCGCCTACCTGTCGCTGTTCAGCTTCGCGATGCTGATGCTGGTGACAGCCGACAGCCTGGTGCAGATGTTCTTCGGCTGGGAAGGCGTCGGGCTCGCTTCCTATCTGCTGATCGGCTTCTGGTACCACAAGCCCTCCGCCAACGCGGCGGCCTTGAAGGCGTTCGTCGTCAACCGCATCGGCGATTTCGGCTTCTCGCTCGGCATCTTCGGCACCTTCCTGGTGTTCGGCACCGTGTCGATCCCGGCGATCCTCGCCGCCGCGCCGCACATGGCCGGCTCGACCATCGGCTTTGCCGGCATGCGCGTCGATACGATGACCCTGCTGTGCCTGCTGCTGTTCGTCGGCGCGATGGGCAAGTCGGCGCAGCTGCCGCTGCACACCTGGCTTCCAGATGCGATGGAAGGCCCGACGCCGGTCAGCGCCTTGATCCACGCGGCGACGATGGTGACCGCCGGCGTGTTCATGGTCTGCCGCCTCTCGCCGATGTTCAATACGTCGGCGACGGCGATGCACGTCGTAACCTGGGTCGGCGCGATCACCTGCTTCTTCGCCGCGACCGTCGGCTGCGCCCAGAACGACATCAAGCGGGTGATCGCTTATTCGACCTGCTCGCAGCTCGGCTACATGTTCTTCGCGGCCGGCGTCGGCGCCTACGGCGCGGCGATGTTCCACCTCTTCACCCACGCCTTCTTCAAGGCGCTGCTATTCCTCGGCGCGGGCAGCGTGATCCACGCCATGCACCATGAGCAGGACATGCGCTTCTACGGTGGGCTGAGGAGAGAAATCCCGATTACCTTCTGGGTGATGGTGATTGGCACCCTGGCGATCACCGGTGTCGGCCTCGACCTGCCGGTCGGCGGCGTCGGCTTTGCCGGCTTCTGGTCGAAGGACGCGATCATCGACGATGCGTGGGTCGGCGGATCGGTTGCCGGGATGGTCGCTTTCTGGCTCGGCGTGATCGCTGCGCTGATGACCAGCTTCTATTCGTGGCGGCTGATCTTCCTCACCTTCTTCGGCGAGCCGCGCTGGGCCGCCTCGGAGCATATCCAGCACGCGCTGCACGGCGAGCACGACCCGCCGTCGGAGGAGCATGGCGACAGCGCCCACGACGCCGGCATGCCGCCGCGCGGCAGCGGCGGCTATCACCCGCACGAAAGCCCGCTCTCGATGCTGGTGCCGATCTGCCTGCTCGCGGTGGGCGCTGTCTTCGCCGGCCAGCTCTTCCACCACATCTTCATCGATCCAGAGAGCGCGCCAAACTACTGGCGCGGCGCCGTCGCGTTCAGCCGCCAGCTTGCCGAAGCCGCCGAATCGGCGTCCTTCTGGGTCAAGGAATCGCCGACTATCGCGATGCTCATCGGGCTGTGGATCGCCTGGAACAACTACGTCCGCAATCCGGCCGCGGCGACGCGCTTCGTCGAGCAATTCCCAGCGGTGTACCGGTTCGTTTCGAACAAATGGTATTTCGACGAGCTGTACGACTTCCTGTTCGTACGCCCTTCGCTGTGGCTCGGCCGCTTGTTGTGGCACGGCGGTGACGAAGGGACGATCGACCGCTTCGGCCCGCACGGCGCCGCTTATGCCGTGGCCGTCGGCAACCGAGTCACCTCGCGGCTGCAGTCGGGCTATCTCTATTCCTACGCGCTGGTGATGCTGCTCGGCCTGATCGGCGCCGCGACCTGGGCGATCTGGTGGGCCAAGTGAGCGGCGCTCCACTGCTGTCCATCCTCATCGCCATTCCGCTGCTCGCCAGCGTCATCGCGCTGCTCGTCAATGCGCAAGCGGCACGCTGGACGGCGCTGATCGCCACATTCCTCGACCTCGCGCTCAGCGTCGTGCTGTGGCTCCGCTACGATCCCGGCGGCGCGCAGTGGCAGTTCGTCGAGAAGTTCCCGCTCGGCGGCGGGATCAACTGGGCGCTGGGCATCGACGGAATCGCGCTGCTGCTGATCGTCTTGACCGCCTTCCTGATGCCGATCTGCATCGGCGCGAGCTGGCGCTCGATCGAGAAGCGAGTGCCCGAGTACATGGCCTATTTCCTGCTGATGGAGGCGCTCATCATGGGCTCCTTCGCCTCGCAGGACCTGTTCCTCTTTTACATCTTCTTCGAGGGCGGCCTCATTCCGATGTACCTGATCATCGGCATCTGGGGCGGCGCCGAGCGGATCAAGGCGAGCTACAAGTTCTTCCTCTACACCTTGCTCGGCTCGGTGCTGATGTTGATCGCGATGCTGTACATGGCGGCGACCGCGCACACGACGTCGATCCCGGCGCTGATGGCCTATGATTTCCCGCGGCAGGCGCAGGCGTGGCTGTTCCTTGCCTTTCTCGCCAGCTTCGCGGTCAAGCTCCCGATGTGGCCAGTCCACACCTGGTTGCCCGACGCGCACGTCCAGGCGCCCACCGCCGGCTCGGTGATCCTCGCCGGCGTGCTCTTAAAGCTCGGCGGCTACGGCTTCCTCCGATTCTCGCTGCCGATGTTCCCCGCCGGAGCGGCCCAGTTCGTGCCGCTGATGTTCGTCCTCTCCGGGATCGCGGTGATCTACACCAGCCTCGTCGCGCTGGTGCAGACCGACATGAAGAAGCTGATCGCTTATTCGTCGGTCGCGCACATGGGCCTCGTCACCTTTGGCCTGTTCGCGATGAACCGGCAGGGGATCGAGGGCGCGATGCTGGTCATGCTCGGTCACGGCCTCATCTCGGGCGCGCTCTTCCTTTGCGTCGGCGTGGTCTACGACCGGCTGCACACGCGTGAGATCGCGCGCTACGGCGGGCTGGCCGACAACATGCCGGGGTACGCCTTGCTGTTCATGATCTTCACCATGGCCAGCGTCGGCCTGCCGGGCCTCAGCAACTTCCCCGGTGAGTTCCTGAGCACTGTCGGCGCCTATCGGGCGTCGAGCTGGGCGGCGATTGCGGCGACCGTGGGCATTGTCCTCGGCGCCGCCTACATGCTGTGGCTGTACTGGCGGATCTGCTTCGGCACGCTGCGCCACAAGGATGCGGCGGAAATGCCTGACCTGTCGGCGCGCGAATGGTGGCTTCTCGCGCCCATCGCGCTCGCCGCCTTCTGGATGGGCATCTATCCCGAAAGCTTCATTGCCCCCATTCGCAACGACGTCGGGCGGCTGGTCGCCAGGCTGCAGCCGGTCACGCCGGCGGGGGATTCGCACCTGACGCCGGGCAAAGGCGCTGCCCAAGTGGAGCTCGGAGGAATGCACCGGTGAGCCGCTATGCGCCGCTACTGCCCGAGCTGATCCTCTCGATCGGGGGCACGATCCTGATGCTGGTCGCGGCCTTCGCCGGCCGCCGCGGATCGGGTCTCACCAGCTGGCTCGCCGTCGCGCTGCTGCTCGCTGCGACCGCCTCGCTGGTCGGCGCGCCCTCCCATGCCGGGCCCGTGCTCGACGGGACCGTCGCCGCCGATCTGTTCGCGAGCTTCGGCAAGGCGATCATGTTCCCCGCTGCGGCGGTGGCAATCATCGCCGCGCACAGCTGGTTCGAGCGCGACACCGAACATTCGAGCGAATATGCGGTGCTGATCATCTTCGCCGCGGCAGGCATGAGCGTGATGGTCTCGGCGACCAGCCTTATCGCGCTCTACGTCGGGCTCGAGCTAAACAGTCTCGCCGGCTACGTACTCGCCGCCTACCGCCGCACCGACGACCGCTCGGCCGAGGCCGGGCTCAAATATTTCGTCCTCGGGGCGCTGGCGAGCGGCATCCTGCTCTACGGCATCTCGCTGCTGTACGGCTTCACGGGCACCACCAGCTTCACCGGTGTTGCCGCCGCCTTTGCGCGAGGCGCGCCGTCGCTCGGCCTCCTGTTCGGCATCGTCTTCCTGCTCGCCGGGTTGGCCTTCAAAATCAGCGCAGTGCCGTTCCACATGTGGACCCCCGACGTCTACGAGGGCGCCCCAACGCCGGTCACCGCCTTCTTCGCTTCGGCGCCCAAGGTCGCCGCAGTGCTGCTGTCGACCCGCGTCTGTTTGGAAGCGCTCGGCCCGGCGACCGACGCCTG
>DATDDW010000144.1:0-3532 GCA_036523615.1 Sphingomicrobium sp. | reverse complement strand
CTGTCCAAGGAGGCGCCCGAGTTCAGCGCCGAGTTCCTGCAGAGCCACCCGGCAAGCGGCAAGCGCGCGCAGAAATTCGCCGCAAGCTTCGATCCGCGAGCCCGTTACGCGCCGGCGCTTAGGCGCGATGAAGCAGATGCTCTGTTCGACATCTGCAGGCAGCACACGTAAAGCGAGCTTGACATCCAGGCGTGACAGTTGTAAAGTTTCCTTGTCAATCGAACAAGGAACATTGACATGGTTCGCACGCTTGCCTGGAAGCGCTACAACTGGCGCGTCATCTGGTTGACCCTGCTCTATGCAGTCTTCCTCATCGGCGCGACCTACTGCTTCAAGCTCAAGCTCGTCACTGGCCTAATCGCTTATGCCGTGGCGAGCCTGCCGGCGCTGCCGATCGTCGGCATCTTCCTCGCGATGGGCCGTTACCTGGTTGAGGAGCAGGACGAATATGTCCGAATGTTGATGGTCCGGCAGATCCTGTGGGCAAGCGGCGTCGTGCTCAGCCTGGCGACCGTCTGGGGCTTTCTCGACAGCTTCGACCTCGTCGGCCACGCGGACGGTTATTACATCGTGATCGCCTGGTTCTTCGGCCTCGGCGTCGGTGGGATCGTCAACAAATACACGCTCGGCGAGGCGGGCTGCTGATGGAGAATCGCCTCCGCGTGCTGCGCGCCGAACGCGCCTGGAGCCAGCAGGAGCTGGCCGAACGATTGGAAGTGTCGCGCCAGAGCGTCAATGCGATCGAGACCGGCAAGTACGATCCCTCGCTGCCGCTCGCCTTTCGTATCGCCGAACTGTTCGAGCTTCCCATCGAGGAGATTTTCGTCTCGCCCGCGCGGCGTAGCTCCAAGGCGATCTAGGCGGTCTCGACCCACCCCAGCGCTTCGTCGACGATCGCTTCGGCCTTCAAGAACAGCTGCGTGTCGACGACCACGCCAGAGGCCGCGGCATTCTCGCGGACCTGCCCCGGCCGCGAGGCGCCGATGATCGCCGAAGCGACGTTCGGCTCGCGCAGCACCCAGGCGAGCGCGAACTGCGGCAAGGTCAGTCCCGCTTCCTCGGCGATCGGCTTCAGCCGCTGAACCGCGCGCAGCACTTCCGGCTGCATCAGCCGGTCCATGAACCCGCTCATCTCCGAGCTCGCCGCGCGCGAATCCCTCGGCGGCGGCTTGTCGGGGTCGTACTTGCCCGACAGCACCCCCTGCCCCAGCGGCGACCAGACGATCTGCGAAATGCCGTTGGTCGCGCAGAGCGGGATGATTTCATCCTCGGGCTCGCGCCACAGCAGCGAATATTGCGGCTGGCTCGACACAAACTTGGCGAAGCCGCGTGAGCGCGTGAGGCCTAGCGACGCCTGGATCTTGTCCGCCGGCCATTCGGAAAAGCCGATCGTGCGCGTCTTGCCGCTCTCCACGGCGCGGGTCAGCGCCTCCATCGTCTCCTCGAGCGGCGTCTCATTGTCGTAGCGGTGGCACTGATAGAGATCGACATAGTCGGTGCGCAGGCGCTTGAGCGACGCGTCGAGCTGCTTTTCGACCTGCGCCCGCGACAGGCCGCGGTCGGTGTCGCTCATTGGGAAATAGAGCTTGGTGGCGAGGATGTAGCTGTCGCGCGGCCGGCCCTGCAGCGCTTCGCCGAGGAAGCTTTCCGCCGCGCCGCGGCCGTAGACGTTGGCGGTGTCGATGAAGTTGATCCCCTGCGCGAAGGCTTCGTCGACGCACTGACGCGCCGCGTCGGCTTCGATGCCGACGCCGAAAGTCAGCCACGAGCCCAAACAGATTTCGGAGACCTCGAGATCGCTGTCGCCGAGCTTGCGGTATTTCATGGCTGCTGACTCCTCCGCTAGACGCCCGACTCATGGGCCAGGGCGAGATCGCATACATCGAAGTGGCCGGCCGTTCGATTGCCTATCGTCGCCGCGAGGGCGGCGAGCCGACTTTGATGTTCCTGCCCGGCTATGCCTCAGACATGGAAGGCGCCAAGGCGCTCGCGCTCGACGCTTTCGCGGCCGAGCGGCGGCTGGGGATGCTGCGGCTCGATTATTCGGGCACCGGCTCGAGCGGCGGGCGCTTCGAGGATGGCACGCTCGCGCTGTGGCTCGAGGAAGCGCTTGACGCGCTCGACCAGCTGACCAGCGGCCCAGTGATCCTCGTCGGCTCGTCGATGGGCGGGTGGGTCGCGCTGCATTTGGCGCTGCTTCGGCCGGAGCGCATCCGCGCCCTCGTCTGCATCGCCGCCGCGCCGGACTTCACGAAATGGGGCTTCAAAGACGCAGAGGACGCAGTCGCGAAGGGGATCGGGCGCGGCTTCTGGGAATCGGGGCAGCGCCTGCTGCTGCTCGACCACGAGATCGGCATCGACTGCCCGGTGCGGCTGCTCCACGGCGAGCTCGACCAGGACGTCCCGCTGGACGTGGCGTTCCGACTGCTCCGGGCGCTCCGTTCAGCCGATGTCCAGCTGCTGGTGCTCAAACGCGGCGGGCATCGCCTGTCGGAGCCGCACGAGATCGACGCGATCCTGCGCACCGTGGCTGCCCTGCTGGAGCCTGAACCTTGAACCTGCTGATCGCCGCCGCCGTTGCCGCCGCCGCTCCCCCCAGCGCTACAACGTGCCCCGACCTCGCCACTCCGGATGCGCTCGTTTGCCATGCGCTCGAAGCCAAGCAGAATGGGGACGCGGAAGCGGCCGCGCGAGGTTTCGAGCAGGCCGCGCTCGCGTCGCCGGCGACGGATCCCAAGACCACGCGGATGTGGGCCGCCGCCGGCAACATGTGGATCGCCGCCGAACAGCCAGGCAAGGCGGCCTTCGACCTCGACAAGGCGCTCGCGGGCCCCGGCCTCGAAGCCGAGCAGCGCGGCGAAGCCCTGCTCGACCGAGCCCGCGCGGCCGAAGCCCAGAACGACCTCAAGACCGCGCGCGCCAAGCTCAACGAAGCCGCGGCCACGGTCTCCGATGATCCCTTCTACTGGTACTTCTCGGCCGCGCTCGCCATCCGCGAGGGCGACAAGACGACCGCGCAGGCGGCAATCGGCAAGGCACTCAGCCTCGCTCCGTCGGACCCGGCGGTCCTGTTCGAAGCCGGCCATGTCGCCGACTTCCTCGGCAATGACGACCAGGCGCGCAGCTACTGGATGCGCGCCGCGGGAAGCGACCCCAACGGGCCGATCGGGAAGGCTGCGGCCAAGGCCGTCGAGATGCTTGGCGTGAGCCCGACGGTGAAGCTCGACCAGCAGCCTCCCAAATAACGGCCTAGCCCAGGTCGTAATCGATCGTCGTCACGACGCGGACTTTCTGGAACGGCGTACTGCCGCCCGATGAGCCGCAGTCATCACAATCTTCTCCGTCGCGAGCACCGACGGAGAAATAGCCTTGGCTCGCGGTCTTGATCCGCCCCACGGCAGTGCCGCTGTCGCGCGCGAACTGCTCGGCGCTTTCGCGCGCGTTGCGGTTCGCCTCGCCGATCATGTCTGGCTTCAAGGCGTTAAGCCTGGTGAAGGTGTAGCTGATGCTCGTCCCCGACAGCTCGACACCG
>DATDDW010000143.1:0-6508 GCA_036523615.1 Sphingomicrobium sp. | reverse complement strand
ATCGGGCGCGACGTTGATGGCGAAGCCGTGGAGCGTCACCCAGCGCTTTACGCGCACCCCGAGAGCGCCGATCTTGGCCTCCTCGGCCCCATCGCCGACCCAGATGCCGATGCGTCCGGCCGCGCGGTGCGCCGAGACGTCGAGCTCGCCGAGCGCGTCGATCATCCATTGCTCGAGCGAATGGACGAAGCAGCGCACGTCCTTGCCCCGCTTTTCAAGGTCGAGCAGCACGTAACCGACGCGCTGGCCAGGGCCGTGATAGGTATAGCGGCCGCCGCGCCCCGCCTCGAACACCGGAAAATCCATTCCATTGATGAGCTCGGCGGGGTCGGCGCTGGTCCCGGCGGTGAACAAAGGCGGGTGCTCGAGCAGCCAGACGCATTCGCGCTCCTCGCCGGCGCGGATCGCCGCTGCCCGGTTTTCCATGAACGCGAGCGCGTCTTCATAGGGCACAAGGCCGCGGCTCTCTTTCCATTCGATGTCGGCCGGTATGTCGGTCACTCGGCAGCGAGATGGCGCTCGCGAAGGCGCAGGGCAAGCGGCGTTGCGCCGAGGCGGTGAGCCCCGCATAAGGCGGCGCTCAAGAACTGACGGGGACCAGGATGCGCGCATTGTCGATCTCGACGGCATGGGATGAGACCAAGGCGATCTTCGCCCGCGATGGACGGCTACTGGCCAGCGTCGCGCTGGCGATGATCGCCTTGCCGAGTGCCATTTCCGGCCTGGTCAACCCGAGCGGGATGGCGGACACGAACACTCCCGCGTGGATTACGGGAATCGCGATCATCGCCGCGCTGATCGCGCTGGCCGGCCAGCTGGCGATCATCCGGCTAGCGCTCGGGCCGTCGGTCACGGTCGGCGGCGCGATCGCCCACGGGATCCGCCGCCTTCCGGTCTATTTCCTCGCGGTGCTGCTGCTGGTCATCGTGCTGCTGATCGTCGCGGTCCCCATCGGTGCGGTGCTCGTCGCGGCGGGAGTCCCGCTCGAGCGGAATGCGCCCCCCAGTGGCCCGCTGGTCATTGCGGCGCTGCTCTATGTCGCGCTGATCTGCTTCCTCGGGGTGCGGATGATTTTGTCCGCGCCGGTCGCCAGCGCCGAGGCGGTGGGGCCGATCGGGATCCTCAGGCGCAGCTGGGAGCTGACAGCCGGCAATTGGTGGCGGCTGTTCGGATTCGTCCTGATGTTCTTCATCGGCGCGGTCGTCGTGCTGATCGCCGTCGGCAGCGCCGTCGGCGCCGTTCTCGGGCTCACGTTCGGGGGGATCGACCCGCTGTCGCTGAGCGCGCTGATCCTGGCGCTGGTCCAGGCGTTTTTGAATGCGGTGCTGACGACGGTGTTCGGGGTAATGCTGGCGCGGATCTACGTGCAGCTGACGGGCACGGCCGAAGCTCAGGCGGGGGTGCCCAGCAGCGGCACCTGAGGCGCGCAGTCGCGCGGCACGATGCCGAGCAGCCGCGGGTCGGGGAAGCGCTCGATCGCGCGCTTGTAGGGGACGAAGCCGGCCCGCTGGTAGGCGGCGAGCGCCGCCGGGTGATCGAGCGAGCAGGTGTGGACGTGGACGCGGGTCACGCCGTCGCGCCAGGCGCGGGCGACCGCCTCGGCCAGCAGCCAGCGGCCGTGGCCCTGGCCGGCGAGCTCGGGCACGAGGCCGATGAAGGCGAGCTCGCATTCGCCGGGCCCGCGAAAGTCGAGCTCGAGCATGCCGGCATCGCGGCCCTCTCCGTCGGTGACGGCGAACAGCTCGACTTGAGGGTGGCGAATGATCTCTTCGAGCTTTGAATCGTCGAGCAGCAGCCGCGAGAACCAGAGCCAGCGCGCGCCGACGAGCCGGAACAGAGCGCGGTAGCGGTCGGCGTCGGGGTTCTCGATCGGCTGCAGCGCAAGCGGCGAGGGCGGCACCGCCTGGCCTGGCGGTTCGCGCATCTCGAGATAGGTGACGACTGCAGCGAGCTCGCTGTCCGTAACCGCTTCGTAGCTCATGCGCTCACGCCCATTTTGCCAGCGGCGGCAGGCTCATCAGGATCGCATCGACGTTGCCGCCGGTCTTGAGGCCGAACAACGTCCCGCGATCGTAGAGCAGGTTGAACTCGACATAGCGGCCGCGAAACTCGAGCAGGCGCTGCATGTCGTCCTCAGTGTAGTCGCTGTTCATCCGCCTGCGGACGAGCGCCGGGAAGATGTCGAGGAAGGCCTCGCCGACGTCGCGCGTGAAGGCGAAATTGGCCTCGAAGGTCGCGCCCTTGCCCGGCGCATGACATTCGAGATGGTCGTAGAAGATCCCGCCAACGCCGCGCGCGACATCGCGGTGCGGCAGCCAGAAATATTCCTCGGCCCACTTGGAAAAGCGGGGGTAGAAGGTCGGATCGTGGGCAGCGCAGGCGGCGCGAAGCCGCGCGTGGAACGCCTGGGTGTCCTCCTTGTAGGGAATCGCGGGATTGAGGTCGGCGCCGCCGCCGAACCAGCGCTTGGTGGTGGTGAGGAAGCGTGTGTTCATGTGCACCGCGGGCACGTGCGGGTTGGCCATGTGGGCGACGAGGCTGATGCCCGTCGCGAAGAAGCGCGGGTCGTCCTCGGCGCCGTTGATGCTACGCGCGAACTCCGGCGAGAATTGCCCGCCGACCGTCGAGACGTTGACGCCGACCTTCTCGAACACCTTGCCGGTCATCTGGCCGCGCACGCCGCCACCGCCGGCAGCGCCGCTCTCGTCGGGACGCTCCCACGGCGTGAAGATGAACTTTGCGTCCGATCCGGCCTCGCGCTCGATGGCCTCGAACTCGGCGCAGATGCGGTCGCGCAAGGCTTCGAACCAGTCGCGGGCAGCCTGCTGCTGTTCGTCAAGCTCGAGCATGGGATCGTCAATGCGGGCGCGGGCCGGCGGGCGCAAGCCGGCCGGAGCGCGGCTAGCGCGTCTTGTCCCAGATGGCGATCTTGCGCTCGCCGCACCACAGCTCGGCGGGACGGGCCTCGAGCCAGCTCTCGGCAATCGATTTGGCGCGCTCGTCGTCGGCGGCCTCGAACTCGTGCGACCGCGAGACGAGCGAGCCGACGCCGTCGAGGAAGTAGAGCCGGTATTGTTTTTGCGGCGGCTGGCCCGATGAATTGGTGCGCGGCCGACGCGGTTTATCTTGATCCAACTGAAGCCCCAACACTCACCCGCCCGGCTTCTCGTAGCCGAGTCGGACGGGGACATTAATCGCGATTATCTTGAACTTACAAGCGGTTGCGAAACGTTAATATGCGCGCCGCTGGGCCGCGACAAGCATCCGGAGCAACATTGCCACCGGTCGCGGCACGCCCACCTTCCCCTCGAGCCACAGGCTCACCGCCGAGCGCGACACTCCGATCGCCTGGGCAAGGTCGTTCTGCGTGCGGTAGCCGAGGCTACGCATCGAGCTGCGCAGCTCGTCGGGCGACATCGAGGCGAGGCGCTCGTCCATCTGCGAAGCCATTAGATTGCGTCGGCTCCCCTGTCCCCCGTGCGGATACGCACGGCCTGCTCGATGTCCATGACGAAGATCTTGCCGTCCCCGATGCGGCCGGTGCGCGCGGCATTCTCGATCGCTTCGACGACATTGTCGACGAGGCTGTCCTCGACGACGACCTCGACCTTCACCTTGGGCAGGAAGTCGATCACATATTCAGCGCCGCGATAGAGTTCCGTATGGCCTTTCTGGCGGCCGAAGCCCTTGACCTCGGCAACCGTGATTCCCGAGACGCCGACCTCGTGCAGTGCGTCTTTGACATCGTCGAGCTTGAACGGCTTGATGATCGCTTCGATCTTCTTCACGCCTGTTCCCTCATGCAATCGGCACCACCGCTAATGCCCAATCCCCGCCCCATTTGGAAGGCACTGGCCCAAGCGAAATGAAGGCAATCATCCTTTCCGCCGGTCAAGGCTCGCGGCTTGGCCACATGGTCGACGACAGGCCCAAGTGCCTGGTCGACTTCGGCGGGCGCAGCCTGCTCGACCGCCAGCTCGACACGCTGGCCGCCAACGGCGTCGAACAAGCGGTGGTGGTCACCGGCTTCCACGACGAGCTGGTCGAAGCGGCGATCGCGCGACGGAGCGGCGGGCCGAAGGTCAGCACCGTCTTCAACCCATTCTATAAGGTCGCCGACAATACCGGTTCGCTGTTCATGGCGCGCGAGGCGCTCAGCGGCGATTGCCTGGTGTGGAACGGGGACACGCTCGCCTCGCGCGAGTTGATGCGCCGCGTGCTGGCGAACGACCAGCCCGGCATTTGCGTCACCATCGACCGCAAGGACGCGTACGACGAGGACGACATGAAGGTGGTCGAGGAGGAGGGGCGGCTCAAGGCGATCGGCAAGCGTCTGCCGCTCGACAGTGTCAATGCCGAATCGATCGGGCTGCTCGCGTTCCGCGGCGGCGGCGCCGAGCGCTTCCGCGACGCGATCGAGAGGGCGATGCGCACCAGCGAGGGCACGACCATCTGGTACCTGAGGGTGATCCATCACCTCGCGCAGGAGGGCGAGGTGTGGACGCTCGACATCGCCGGCGAGGAATGGGGCGAGGTCGATTTCCCCGAGGACGTAGAGCGCGCGCGCGAGCTGACCGCGCGCTGGGATGCGGCGAGCAAGGCCGCTGCCGCCTGAACCGCAGCCGCTGAAGATCCGCGTCGGGGACGAGAGTGTCTCCGGCCTGCTGCTGCGTCCGGAGAAGGCGAAGGCGCTCTATGTGTTCGCGCATGGCGCCGGCGTCGGCATGCACCACGCGAGCATGGCGTCGAACGCGGTGGGGCTGGCCGAGCGCGGGATCGCGACGCTGCGCTACCAATTCCCGTACATGGAGAAGGGATCGGGCCGACCCGACCCGCCGCGCATCGCCCACGCGGCGGCGCGCGCCGCTGCCGCGGAGGCGAGGCGGATCGCGCCCGACCTGCCGCTGTTCGCCGGCGGCCGCTCGTACGGCGGGCGCATGACGTCGCAGGCGCAGTCGATCGAGGCGCTTACCGGGGTGCGCGGCCTCATCTTCCTCGGCTTTCCGCTGCACCCCGCCGGGCAGCCGGGGATCGAGCGGTCCGAGCATCTGCAGCGGGTCGATATCCCGATGCTGTTCGTCTCCGGCAGCCGCGACGCTCTGGCGGAATTGCAGCTGCTGCAGCCGCTGGTGGCGGGTCTCGGCGACCGCGCGACGCTGCACGTCGTCGAGGGCGGCGACCATGGGCTCAGGGTGCTCAAGAGCAGCGGGCGCACCGACGAGGAGGCGCAGGCCGAGGCACTGGACGCGGTGGCGGCGTGGATCGCCGCCGATCTTCAGTAAGGCGGCTTGTCGAGGCCCGTCGGGCTTTGGGTAAACACCTCGCAGCCGGTCTCGGTGATGCCGATCGAATGCTCGAACTGCGCCGACAGCGAGCGGTCGCGCGTCACCGCGGTCCAGCCGTCGTCGAGCAGCTTCACGTCGGGACGACCGATATTGATCATCGGCTCAACGGTGAAGATCATCCCCGGTTTGAGCTCGGGCCCGGTGCCTGGACGGCCGGCGTGGACCACCTCGGGGCTGTCGTGGAACAGCCGCCCGACGCCGTGGCCGCAGAAGTCGCGGACGACGCTGTAGCGGTGCGCTTCAGCGTGGCGCTGGATAGCGTTGCCGATGTCGCCGAGGTGATTCCCGGGCTTCGCCTGCTCGATGCCGATCACCAGGCATTCGTAGGTGACGTCGACCAGCTTCTTCGCCTTCAAGGGCACGTCGCCGACAAGGTACATGCGGCTGGTGTCGCCGTGCCAGCCGTCGACGATCGGGGTCACGTCGATGTTGACGATGTCGCCGTCCTTGAGCGTCTTTTCGCCCGGGATGCCATGGCACACCACATGGTTGATCGAGATGCAGCAGCTCTTGGTGTAGCCGCGGTAGCCCAGAGTCGCGGGAACGCCGCCGCCCTCGAGGATCATGCGATAGACGATGTCGTCGAGCTCCTGGGTCGACACGCCCGGGGCTACGTGCGGCGCGAGCGCATCGAGGATCTCGGCGGCGAGCCGGCCGGCGCGGCGCATCCCCTCGAAGGCTTCCGGGCCGTGCAGCTTGATGACGCCGTTGCGCGCCTCAACGCGATCGTCGGCGGCGACACTGATGTATTGAGTCATGGCGCCTAGATAGGCATTCGCTGGGCCGAAGTCACCGGAGGGTTTGTGGAGAGAGTGTGGACGGCAGCGCTGGTGGTGATCGGCGACGAGATCCTCTCGGGCCGGACGCAGGACAAGAATGTCGCGCAGGTCGCGCTGTGGCTCAACGACCATGGCATCCGACTCGCCGAGGTGCGGGTCGTGCCCGACCAAATCGAGGGGATCGCCGAGGCGGTGAACGCGCTGCGCGCCGCGCACGATTATGTCTTCACCACCGGCGGCATTGGGCCGACGCACGACGACATCACCGTCGACGCGATTGCTGCGGCGTTCGGCGTGCCCGTCGTTGTGCATCCGGAAGCGCGCCAAATCCTCGAAGATTATTACCGCGACCGGCCGGGTGGGCTCACCGAGGCTCGCCTCAGG
>DATDDW010000142.1:0-12394 GCA_036523615.1 Sphingomicrobium sp. | reverse complement strand
TATGTCGGCGAAGGTGAGAGCGACGACCTGCGCAGCTACGAGCTGCTTCGGAAGCCCTTCACCGTCGGAGCGCTGGCCAGCGCGGTCGCCGCCGCGCTCGCCCGCAACGCTAACGAACCGCCCCGGACTTCAGCAGCCGGGGCAAAAGGCTGATCCCAGCGAGCAGCGGATGGCGCCGCTGCCAGTCACTCAGGCGGATGTCCGTTCCCGCGTGGCGGTTGATCTTCCACGCGATGTAATCGGCACCGCCGGCGAAGGTCACGCTGGCCTTTGCCAGGCGGACGACCGACAGCGCTTTGCCCTCGATGCGCCGCCGCGACCAGCTGCCGCGCGGATGCATGGTTCGCGCCGCGGCTAGCGCCGGCGCGGTAAACCGCCGGTAGCGGTCGGGGTCGAGGTCCACGACTGAGCTTGCGCGATCCTTCCGCTCGGCGCGCAATTCCGCCGAATAGGTGAGTGCGAAGGCGCGCCGCCACATTGCCAGCGGGTCCTCGTCCGCTTTGGCTCCGGCCGCCGCCAATAGCGTCGGAGCGGCGCGGCTGACCGCCGCGATCGCCTGGCTTCGCGCCTTCTCGTTGGCTGCCCACACCACCCGTGCCGGCTGGGCAAAGCGCGCCCACACCGAGACATTGCTCGTCTCGGGACCGCACAGCCGGTCGAAATCGCGCTCGCTGAGCACCGCATATTTGGCGGCGAGTCCCTCATGCTCGAAATAAAAGACGTTGGGCGGGATCAGGCGGTTGGCGACCGCCAGCCAGCGCTTGCCGTAGGCTGGGCGATAATCCGACACGATAAGGTAGAAGTCTAGCATCCGCCCTTCGAGCCGCTTTTCCCGGAGGCACGAGCCGTAAAACAGCACGGCGCGGCTCGCCGCCCCGTGCTTTGCCGCAATCGCCTCGGCCATCGCGCTCACCCGAGGGTCGACGGGCACCGCGAGTTCCTCGGCGACGAGCTTCCTCAGCTCGGACACTGGGTGCGCCTAGGCTGCGAGCTTGACGAAAGAAAGCGGCTGCGCCGGCATCAAATGGATCGGCTGGCCGCTTTCGGCGCGGAAGGTCTCGCCGTCGAGGATGAGGTGCGAGCTTTCGCCCTCGATCGTCACCCGGTCGACCTCCTCGAAATGGATGCCGCGCATCTTCTTGCCCTTGTACCCGCCGGTCAGCCCGGCAAGCAAAGCGCGAAACACGGTCGATGGCCGTTCCTCGACCGCCACCACCTTGAGGCGGCCGTTGCTTTCGCCACCCAGCTCGTTCGACAGCAGCATCTTGTTGAGCGTGGTCACCGCAAGAAAGGCGAAGCGGCCCGTGATCCGCTCGCGCTCGGGCAGCACGAGCTCGGTCGTCGTGGCCGGCGCCGGAAGGAAGCTTGCCTTCAGCTTGAGCAGCAGTCGCGCGATGTAAGCGAGCGCGGTGAGCCCGTGACTGACGCTGTTCGGCAGCCCCAGCGGATAGATTTTGTGGCGGCAGTAAAGCATCGTCTCGGCCAGTCCTGCGCCGCCGAGGAACATGCCGATCACCGGCTGCTCCGAGCCGTCCTTGTGCAAGGCGATCAGCTCGCGCGCCACCGTGTAAGGTGCGAGGTCGTCGGTGCGGGCCAGCGCGATCAGGCGCTCCAGCGTTTCGATCGGGTCGCCGCGGGCGCCGAGATCGAGCGCGATGAGGTTGGTCTTGCCGCTGGGCAGCACCGCCACCGGCGGCGGCTCGTCCCCGAACTGGCCGCCATTGTAGATTTCGGTGAGCGTTGCCTGGACCGTGCCGTCGCCGCCGTTGATCGCCAGCACTCGCGGCCGGACGCGGGCGATCGACTTCACCGCCTCGCCGATCTGGCTGGCGTGCTCGACTTCGTAATGGAAGACGTCGGGATGCTGCGCGCAATATTCGCGGATGCGCGGCAGCTGGGCAATGTTGCCGGTAGACCTGGGATTGGACAGCAGCGCGATGCGCGGCCTCAAGCAATGGATGGTGCCCGCCGCGCCCGACGACGGGCACAGCGATCCTTCGGGGACCTCCGCCTCGTTCATCGGGAGCAGTTTCGACATGAATTCACCGGCCGGTTCGCTATAGGGCGTACGAGTGACAGACGCTCCGGCGCGGCCGGTGCACCTGTCCGCTGTGCAATGTCGGCTGCCTTTGCGGCCAAATCATGGTGCCCGGACGACCAAATTTGCCCCACGTCGGCCTCATCGACCGCTATCTGGCCCGCTCGATCGCCGTGCCGCTGATCGGCTCGCTGATCCTCGCGGCGATGCTCCTCGTCCTCGACAAGATGCTGCGGCTCTTCCAGTACGTGGTCGACGCCGGCGGGCCGGTGAGCGTCGTCTGGCGGATGCTCGCCAACCTCCTTCCTGAATATCTTTCGCTCGGAATCCCGATCGGCCTGATGCTCGGGATCCTGCTCGCGTTCAGGAAGCTGGCACTCTCGTCGGAGCTGGACGCGCTGCGCGGGATCGGCGTCGGCTACGGCCGGCTGCTGCGCGTGCCTTACGCGTACACGGTGCCGCTCGCCGCCATCAATTTGTTCATCGTCGGCTATCTCGAGCCCTACACCCATTACCGCTACGAGGGCCTGCGCTTCGATCTCAAGTCCGGCGCGCTAGGCGCGGCGATCAAGGTCGGCGAGTTCAATACGCTGGGCAAGCACCTGACGCTGCGCATCGATCGCAGCGAGAAATCAGGGACGCAGCTCCACGGAATCTTCGTCGCGACCGACGACGGCAAGGGCATGACAGCCGCAGCAACCGCCGAGCACGGCAAGTTCCTGTCGACGGAGGACCCCGACAAGATCCAGTTCCGGCTGACCAAGGGCCGCATGGTCCAGGATTCACCGAAGTTCAGGACGCCGCGCACGCTCGCGTTCGACACCTACACCCTGCCCATCGACCTCCCAGCGATCGACCAGTTCCGCCACCGCGGCGGCGATGTGTCGGACGAGCTGTACCTCCACGAGCTTTGGCGCATCGGTTACGGCGGCGGAGCGCACAACGAGCACCAGAGGCTCGAGGCGCAGTCGAACTTCAATTTCCGGCTGGTCGAGGTGCTGATGATGTTCAGCCTGCCCTTGCTCGCCGTGGCGCTGGCGATTCCGCCCAAGCGCAGCTCCTCGTCGCTCGGCATCTTCCTCGCGATCGTGATCGTCGTCGCCTACCACAAGGTCAACCAGTACGCGCAGCAGGCGGGGACCAACGGGCAGGTGAACCCGACGCTTGCGCTATGGGTGCCGCTGTTCATCCTCTCGGCGATGATCGTCTGGATGTACTATGTGCTCGCCTTCAAGCCCGGCGGGCAACCGATCGGCGCCCTCGAGCGGTTCGCTGCTAAGGCCGCGAAGCTTGCGCGCGGGCTGATGCCCAAGTTCGGCGAAGCGTGATCAGACGGTGATCAACCTCGGCTTTTTCCCGTCGCGGCGGCTCGCCTGGTACATGGTGCGCCTGTTCCTGACGCGCAGCTTCGCCGTGCTCATCATGCTGGTGCTGGTGCTGATGACGCTCGACCTCCTGGGCGAGGCGGGGAACATCCTCGCCGTGCCCGGAAACGGCGATGCGGAGCTGTGGCATTACGTCGTCCTTCGCGTGCCGCTGCTGATCTCCCGCTTCCTGCCCTTCTCGGTGCTCCTCGGCACGCTGATCGCCTTCGTCGGCCTCAACCAGCATAGCGAAGTGGTGGCGATGAAGGCCGCGGGGTTGTCGGCGCACCAGATCCTGGCGCCGATCGTTCTTGCCAGCATCGGCATCGCGATGGCGCTGTTCGCCTTCAACGAAACGGTCGTGGTCCACTCGGCGCGCGTCGTCGATGCCTGGTCCGACAACGACTACAAGCCGATCCCACCGGCGACCGGCATGAACAGCAACGTGTGGCTGCTCGACGGCGACGATCTGATTCACGTCGGGATCGTGGCGGGACGCGGCGCAGCGCAGACAGCCCAACAGGTGACGATTTACGATCGCGGCGGCGGCGTGCTCCAGCGCGTTATCCAGGCCAAGCGGGCGACGCCCAACCGCGGCCGCAACGACTGGCTGCTGGAAGACGTGCGCCTCTATGACGCGAACATGGGCGTGGTGCGCAAGGCCGCGCAGATGGAGGCCATGGCCGGGGTGACCCCGGACCAGCTGACGCTGGCCAAAGTCGAGCCGACGGAGCTGGATTACTGGACCTTGAAGCAGCGGATCGGGGAGCTCGAGGCGGCCGGGCGGCCGACCGACGAAGCCCGTGCGGGGCTGGACCACAAGATCTCGGGCGCGCTGTCGACGCTGCTGATGCCGCTGCTTGCCGCAGTCGCCGCGTTCGGGCTCGCGCGCTCGGGGCAGGTGCTGATGCGCGCCTCGCTGGGGATGGCGCTGGGCTTCGCTTACTTCGTCGCCGACAATTTCAGCCTGGCGATGGGCAATGCCGGCGCTTATCCGCCGCTGATCGCCGCCTGGGCGCCGTTCCTCTTGTTCCTGCTAATCGGCGAAACGGTGCTGATCAGGACCGAGGAATAACCGCGGTCATTGCCTCAGCTACAGATGGTCGGGCTGGCCGGTCCCTGCGCGTCGGAATAGCAATTGCCGTTTGCAGCATCGGCGCGATTCGCGCTGCGCAGGCCAACAGCCAGCGCGGCGGCAAGCGCAGCAATCACTCCAAACGCAACCAGCTTCTTCGTCATGACCAGCATCCCTTGCGCGGACCGGACAACGGCCGCTCTTGGCATGCTACACCTTAAGTCGCGGTAAAAGAAGGAGAGTTTCTAACAGCGGTTAGAAAAGCTGTTAAAGCGTGCCTTCGAAGTAACGCGCGAGCGCGGCGCGCTCCGCCGGCGTCAGCTTGCCCGCGACATCGCGCATCCGCCCGTAGACGTCATTCTTGCGCTGGCCGGAGGCGAAAGCATTGAGCTGAGCCAGGATATAATCCTTGCCCTGGCCGGTGATCACCGGCGTTTCGATCGGGCCGCCGGCATTGTTGACGTGGCAGGCAAGGCATGCGGGCAGACGGCGATGGCTGTCACCCTCATTGGCGAGCCTCTCGATGTCCGGGTCGCCCAACAGCTCGCGCCTGCCGATCGCCGCATATTCTTTCGAGGCGGCCGAATAATAGGCCGCGACCGCAGCGAGGTCCTCGACCTGCAACATCTGCGCGATAGGCGTCATCTGCTGGTTGACGCGCGCCCCGGAGCGGAAGTCGTGAAGTTGCTTGTAGATTGCATAGGGGCTCTGGCCGGCAAGGCTGGGGAAGATCGGCCCCGGAGCCATGCTCTGCGACAAGCCCTTGTCGCCATGGCAGGCGGCGCAGGTCTGGGCGGCAATCTGGGCGCCCCGCGCGGTGTTGCCCGAGGCGAGGATCCGCATGATCGCCGGGTCCCAGCTGACCGTGCTCACCGGAACGGACGTCGCGGTGTTGACCGGTTGGGGGACCGCCGGCGAGCCGGCTTCGAGGCCAGCAGCGCGGGCCATCGCGTGACCCATGCTGAGGTGCGCGTTTTCCTTTTGCCCGGCTGGGATGATGACGAAGCCGATCAGCCCTCCGACGAGGACGGCGCTGGCGACAACCCCTGCAGCGCGAATCCGCCAGGGACGGTCGAGCGCGCTCTGCTCGGCCGCGGTGCCGGCCGGTCGCGTATCGCGCTTGCGGGGAGTCTTCGCCATCTCAGCCGAGCCTATGCACGACCGCCTGCGGCGGCGGAGAGACGAAGAATTGCGCGATCGGCCAGCCGTAGGCGAGCAGCATCAGCACGGCGACGATAATGTTCCACAGCCCGAAGCCGTTGAGCGACGACGGTACCCGCTCGGGCGGGTGCACCGCCTGGGCATATTCGATCGAGGCCGGAGCGCCCGCGACACCGCGGCGATGGAGCATCGCGAGGTTGTAGATGAAAAGCAGCGCGCTCAGCGCCAGGATGATCCCGCCGACGAGGCTGACGATCACCCACGGCCCCCACGAATGTATCAGCGGGTTCGAATAATCGAACGCAGCAACGCGGCGCCACTGGCCCTGGAGCCCGAGCCAATGCCACGGCAGCGTCATCACCATCATGCCGATGAACCACAGCCACAGCTGCAGCCGCAGCGGCTTCAGGCTGGCAAAGTCGCGCCGGGTGATGCTCGGCCAGATCGAATAGCAGATCGCCTGGTACATGATGACGACGGTGCCGCCGAAGATCAGGTGGAAGTGCGCGGTGACCCAGCTGGTGTTGTGGATCATCGCGTTCATTCCATAACTCATGTTGATGAGCCCGCCGCCCCCGCCCCAGAAGAGCATGAAGAAGGCAAGGCCGGTGGCGAGCACCATCGGCCGCTCCCACGGCAGCGCACCGATCCAGCCGAACAGGCCCTTGCCGCCGCGCATCCGCCCGGCGACCTCGGCCGAGGCGGTGATGGTGAAGATGGTGAGGAAGGTCGGCACCGACACCAGCGCGGTGAGGAACATCTGCAGGAACTTGAACCCGTTCGAATGCTCGGGGTCCATGAACAAGTGATGCAGCCCGACGGGCAGCGAGTAGATGATGAACAGGACGAAGGCGAGCCGGCCCATCGTGTCCGAGTAGAGGCGGCCACCCGCCGCTCGCGGGAACATCGTGTAGAAAGCGATGTAGCTGGGGAAGAGCCAGAAATAGACGATGGCGTGCAGCGTCCAGGAAAAGAGCGTGCGCGACAGGCCGACGTCGACCGTCTGGGTCCACCCGAACGCCGCCGGGATCACCTGGAACAGCAGCTCGGCGGCGACCCCGACGGTGGTCCACAGCCACATGACCGCATTCGCGACGGTCGCGAACATCGCGAGCGGCACCGGCTCGCCCGGGTTCTCCGCCTTCCACGTCCGCATCGCGAAGATCATGATCAGGCACCAGATCCACGATGCGACGACCACGAGCACCAGGCCGATGTAGAACCATGGCGTCGCGGTCAGCGGCGGATAGAAAGTGAACAGCACCGAGGCGTTGCCGCTGACCACCGAAAGCGCGGCCATCAGCGTTCCGACGATGCCGAGCCAGAACGAGCCCCAAGCCAAGGCAAGGCTCGGCAGCGGCCGCCTCAGCGAAGTCTCGGCCACATAATAGCCGAAGCCCATGATGAAGAACGTCGTGAGCACATAGCCCATCGACACGCCGTGCAGCGTCACCGAGCGGAAGTAGTTCGCGGCGGTGTGGTAGGGCGCGTTGAGCGGACTTCGCGCCCACATCTGCCAAACGCCGAGCAGGCAGGCGAGCGCGAAGACCGCGATCGCAACCCAGATATGCGCCATCACCAGCCGGCCCGTCTCCAGCGCAGCCGCGTCGCGGCGGCGCGGCCGCGCGGCCATCGCCGGCCTAGCCGCGGTTGTCACAGCTCACCCTTCCGTCAGGCCCGGGGTGGAAATCCTGCGGCGGAACGACCCTAACCGTGGCCATCATCTGGCTGTGCCCGAGCCCGCAGAACTCGTGGCACGGCATCAACAGGTCGCCGGTTTTGTGAAAGACGGTGTGCACCTGCGACACCCATCCGGGCATGATCATCGTGTTGACGTTGGTGCCCGTGACCAGAATGCCGTGAATCACGTCGGGGCTGGTGAGGCGGATGGTGACGTCCCGGTCGGCCGGAAGAACGAAGCAATTGGGCACGAACTCGAACTGCGTGGCGATCACGCGGGCGACGACCTGCCCGTCGGGATCAACCCGCGTCCCAAGGTTCGATTCGGTGAACTCGGCGGAAAGATGAAGCGTCTTGGGATCGATATATTCGGCATTGCTCGGCGGGTTCACGTGCATCGCGATCGCCGCGTAGAGGATGGCGATGAGGATGATCCCGACGATGACGGCGACGATCGCTGCCCAGCGCAGCTCCGACTTGAGGACGGCTTCTTCGCTGAGCGCCATCAGCCGACGCTCCCGCGCGGGATGAAGACGAGGAAGTAGAGCCCGAGCCAGCCGATCATCAGCAGGCCGACGGCGATCAGGGAAACGACGATCGCGCCGCGCGGCGTCTCGTCCATGGCGGCTTCGAGCTGCTCGAGCTCCGCTTTGCCGCTCGAATAATCGTGCGGCCCCGCCGGATAAGACGGTTCAGCCATGCGCCCCCCCTTGTGTCGCGCACCAGACTCTACGGCGTTAAGCCGCAGGGCTGTCTTCCGTCAATGCCGGTTCGGACGTTTGTCCGTCCGCGCCGGCTGGCGCCGCCTAACGGCTGCCGAGCCGGCGGAAGCGGTAGTGGCCGTGGATCGGCGTCGCCTGGTACGAGTGGCCGGACGTGCAGATCACCTTGTAGACCCCGGCGCCGCCTCCGACCGAGGTTGCCGAGGCGACAGCGCCGCACGGATAGCCGATTCCCTCGATCGTCCGGGCAATCACTTTGGTCGGCAGCGGCAAGCTTGCCGCGACGGCCTGCGCTGCCGGAGCTTCGGCGGGCGCTGGCGCGCTCGCTTCCTGCGCCGCCGGGCCATCCTGAGCGACGAGCCCCACAGACTCACTCGGCGCCCCCTGGCTATCCGCGAGGATCGGCGAAGGCGCGGCTTCGTTCTGCTCGCGGCCGACCTGCGCGTTGCGAAGTGGAACGGCAACGCGCGACGGCGGCGCGCTGAACGCGCCTGCTGCACGCGCGTCGAGCGCCGGCTCCGGCGTGATGGCGTCCGTCGCGGGTTTCGGCTTGGGCAGAGCCACGGTCACGTCGGATTGCGCCTGCTGCCGCTGCTCATCCTTGCCGACGGACAGTCCGGCGAGCGCGCCGATGAAGCCGACCCCCAAGACCAGCGCTCCGACCGCCAGCGCCGGACGTCGCCAGTCGATCGAAACATCGTCGGATTCGAGCGAGCGCTCGCGCGCCGCACGATAGACCGAAAGCCGTTCGGCGATATCCGCCGCGGGAATAGCCGGCGCAGCAGCTCGCGGCTGCGGCGTTGGCGCTGGCTTCGGCGCCGGAGCGGGCGGCGCGGCGGAAGTCACAGGCTTCTCAGCGATCGCCGGGGCCGGCGGCTCGCGCAGCGAAGAAGCGATGAACGATCCCACAGTCTTTGTCGGAGGCGCCGCGGGCGCGGGCTGCGGCGCCGGTGTCGGCCGAGGCAGGGTTTCGGCGACGACCAGCGGTTCCGACGCAACGGCAGGCGCGGGCGCCGGCCCGATGCGCATTCCGAAATGAAGCGACGTCGGCTGCCGTGGCTCGGGGCGGCGGTTGAACCCCATGGCCTCGTCGTAGGCCCGGCGCTTGGCCGGATTGCGCAGAGTCTCGAAGGCGGCGCCGATCTGCGCCGCGTCGGCGACCGGGCGCGCCTGGAACAGGCCCATGTGCCGCGCGAACGCCTGCGCAATCTCCTGCTCACTCGCTGTCGGCGTTAGCCCCAGCGCTTCATAATGGTTCGGCCGCGGCCGCACCGTGCTGCTGTCCATAGCTGACCCCCGAAGTCCCGCTTACTCGATTCCCGAAGTCGCTGAGGCTTCTCCCGTTTTGGAACAAAATCTAGCTCGGCTCGCCGCATCACAAGCGCCGTTCACCGTCTATCGATTCACTGACTGTTAGGCATGCTCCCGGTGAATCCCTTTCGCCCGTTAGTCGAGCGCGCCCAAAGTCACGAGCAGGCTGGCGAACAGGGAAATCGCGATGAAGGCGAAAATCGTCAGCAGGATCGTGCGCCAGATCGCCCCGCCTTTGCTCAAGGCGTAAGTCCCGCGAAGCTGGCGGTACATGTGAATCGGCGGCACGAACCATGCGAGGCTCGCGATCGAGTCCGAGACGAGGCCGATGACCGATCCCGCGGTCAGCAGCAGCATCATGAAGCACAGCGAATAAGTGACGAAGACCGTGTGGTCGTACAGCTTGAACCGGCGGCTGAACGGAAACAGCAGCCACACGAACGGCACAGAGATCGGGATCAGCGCCCAGCTGAACTTATAGGCGTTGGTCTTGAGCTTGTAGAACAACAGCTCGGGGTTCTTTGCGGCCTCGTTGAGCTTGCTTCCGAACCCGTCGCCAAAGCCGCCGAGGAAGTCGTTGGCGAACTGGAAGTTGGCGCTGGCCTTGCCGCTCTTCACCGCCTCGAGCGCGACCATCTCCGATTTAACGTCGGTGATCTGGTCGTCGAGCGCGGCGGCAGCCGGGCCGGTCGCACTTGCTCTTTGCTTTTGCAGGATCGCTAGCTTCTGCTGGTCCTTGCCAAGCTCCTGCGCCGCATCGGCGGCGGCCTTCGCCGAGAGCCGCACGGTGTTGCTCGTGAGGCCGACCACGGCGAACATCAGGAACACACAGAAGAGAAAGAGAGCGATCGGCGAGACGAAGCTTGCGCGCTGCCCATCGATGTAGCGCCGCGTCAGTTCGCCCGGCTTCCACGCGAGGAGCGGGATGGTGCGCCAGATCTTCCCTTCGAAGTGGAGCACGCCGTGCATGAAATCGTGGCCGAATGCCGACAGCGTGCGGTGAACGTGCGCGTGCTGGCCGCAGTTCGAGCAATAGGAGCCAGTGAGCGGCGTCCCGCAATTGAGGCAATTGGCCTCCTGCGTATGCCCGTCGGCGCCTTCGCCCGCCTTGGGCTCTACAGCGCGGCCGAGAACGCCGCCGGTCACTGCATCGCCGATTGCCTCGAACTCCCCCATCGAGTGACACATTAGGCGAGCATCTTGCCCCATGCTAGCTCACCGCCATGGCCCGCATCGGTCTCCTCGGCGGCTCCTTCAACCCGGCGCACCGGGCGCACCGGCGCATTAGCCTTGGAGCGAAGCGCGCGCTTGGCCTCGACGAAGTGTGGTGGCTGGTCTCGCCCGGCAACCCGCTCAAGGAAAGCGCCGGCGACATGGCGCCGTTCGAAGCGCGCTTCGCCTCGGCCGAGCGGATGGCCCGCCGCGCACCCATTCGCGTCAGCAATTTCGAGCGGCGGCACGGAACGCGCTTCACAATCGACACCGTGCGCCGCCTCAAGCAGCGGCATCCGCAGCACCGCTTCATTTGGTTGCTCGGGGGCGACAACCTGCGAAATTTTCACAAATGGCGTAATTGGAGGGGGTTAGCCCGTGAACTCCCGATTGCGGTGATTCCCCGCCCCGGTTATGATTCAGCTGCCCACGCGGCGCGCGCGATGGGTTGGCTCGGGCGGTTCGTCCATCCTTCGAGCCAGGCAAGTTACTGGACGGAGTGGAGTGCACCGGCGATTATTTTCCTTCGCCTGCCGCCCGACCCCACGTCCGCAACGGCCATTCGCGCGCAAGACCCCAGCTGGTATCGCCGATCGCAACCGCTCGCCGAGCGGACACCGCGCCGGGCCGTGCCCTTGTTCGCCAGGAGACCCCTTGACCGAACATCCCGCTGAGAGCGCCGCATCAACCGGTCGTGACTCTGTCGACGTCGAAGATCTTCACAAGCTCGTTCTCCAGTCGCTCGACGACGATCAGGCGCAGGAGGTCGTGTCGATTCCGCTCGCCGGCAAGTCCAACATTGCCGATCATATGGTGATCGCCTCGGGCCGCTCGACACGCCAGGTCGCGTCCATGGCTGTTAAGCTTGCCGACAAGATCAAGGAGCGATTTGGTAAGAACGTGCGGATCGAGGGGCTTCCGGCAGCCGACTGGGTGCTGATCGATGCGGACGACGTGATCGTGCACATATTTCGTCCCGAAGTGAGAAATTTTTACAATTTGGAACGAATGTGGGCGTTTGGTGATGATTCCAACCTGAGCGCAGCTCGCGGGTGAGGCATATGCGATATCTTGCGGTTCTGCTTTCGTTGCTGGCGTTCACGGCCCAACCGGCCGCCGCTGCTTCGTCGCCTGATCTTTTGACGCTCGAGCAGCAGCTGAGCTCAATGGTCGCCGACAAATCGGCCGACATCGGCATCGCCGCGCTCGACCTCAACAACGGCCAGAGCATCAGCATCAAGGGCGACACGCCGTTCCCGATGGCCAGCACGGTCAAGGTTGCAATCGCCGCTTTGTACCTCTCGCAGGTCGATCACGGGCAGAAGAGCCTCGACGACACGATCAACGGTCAGCCGGTGCGCAAGCTCATGTCGCGGATGATCATTCACAGCGAGAACCGCGCCGCTGACATCCTTTTCAAGGACGTCGGGGGCCCGCACGCCGTGCACAGCTGGCTGCATCAGAACGGGATCAACGGCGTGCGCGTCGACCGGACCATCGCCCAGCTGCTGACCGACAAGCGCGACCTTTGGGACCGCCGCGATTCGAGCACGCCGATGGCCATGGTCGACCTGCTGCGCCGCATATACCGCGGCGAGCTGATCAAGCCCGACAGCCGCAATTACCTGCTCGACCTGATGGCGCGCTGCGAGACCGGCAAGAACCGGATGAAGGCACTGCTCCCCGGAGTTCCCATCGAGCACAAGACCGGCACGCTCAATGGCCTGGCCGATGACGTCGGCTTCATTACTTTGCCCGACGGCCGCCGGATCGCGATCGCGATTTTCACGCGCGGCGGCTCCGACCGTCCGCGGACCATCGCCGAGGCCGC
>DATDDW010000141.1:0-1505 GCA_036523615.1 Sphingomicrobium sp. | reverse complement strand
GGCCGCCGCGGCCGCCGCGCCCACCCGAATTGGAGTCCTGCCCGCTGCCGCAGCCGACCAGCGATAGCGCTACCACCAGTGGCAGCGCACAGCGAAGAATCGGCGACGACGTCACGGGAATGGGCATTTTCCCCAGTTGCTGCGGATTGCAAGGCTCGCGGCCCTGTGAGGGAGGGAACATGAGCGTGGGGGAGCCGCTAGGTTAACTTTGGGTAACAAAGACCCCTGGTTCGACGAACAGCACCGAAGCACCGACGAAGGGGGCCGGTTCTCGCAATGTAAGTTAGGCGCGCTGCCCTGCTGGGACGAGACGAAGCGCCTCGCCATCGAGGCCCACCGCGCGTTCAGCGACCGCACGGTGATCGGCTGGGACATCGCCATGCTCGAGCATGGCCCGATCATCATCGAGGGCAACGGCAATGCCGATCTCGACATCCTCCAGCGGTTCATGCGGCGAGGTTTGCGCGAGCAACGCTTCGGCCAGTTGATCGCCCATCATCTGCGTCAGCGCCTTTCCGGCGCCTGATTCGCCGCTTAGATATTGCCGGATGAAGCCGACGATCGTCATTCATACCAACGACAAGCAGATGCTTGGCGCGCTGGTGTCGGCGCACAGCTACCGCCGCAACAGCCGCAACCCGGACGCTTTCGAGGTGCGGATCGTCAACGCCAGCGAATTTCCCGAGCTTCAGGAGCGCGGGCACACCATCCTTCGCGGCGGCCAGGTGCGCGACTGGGACCCGGACGACCTGCAGTCGTTCACGCCGCTGCGCTTCGCCGTCCCCGACCTGATGGGCCACGAAGGCGTGGCGCTGGTCACCGATCCCGATGTCTTCGCCGTCGGCGATGCCGCCGAGCTATTCACCCGCGACCTTCAGGGCAAGGCGATCTGGTGCCGGCCGCGCCCGGGCTATCACAAGATCACCGATCCGCTCGCCACCTCAGTGATGCTGCTCGACTGCGCCAGGCTGCCGCACTGGCGCTTTGCCGACGACCTGAAAGCCTTATGGGCGCACGAGATCGACTATCTCGACTGGATCAATTTGAAGCGCGAGAAGCTCGAGACGATCGGGCTGCTCGAGCCCGAGTGGAACGACTTCGACCGCCTGACGCCACAGACCAAGCTGCTCCACAACACCAAGCGCCGCACCCAGCCCTGGAAGACCGGGCTGCCGATCGACTTCACCTTCAAGGAGAAGGGGCTGCTCAACCTCGCTTACCCGATCGTGCGGATGATCCTGCCCAACTACACGCGTCACCCCGACCCGAACCAGGAAGCCTATTTCTACGCGCTCCTGGCCGACGCGATTGACGCCGGCGCCGTCAGCCGCGATCAGGTCGAGCGCGAAGTGCGGCTCGGCTACGTACGCCCCGATTCGCTGGAGCTTATCGATCGCTATCGCGGGCGGCTTTGGCCCGCGGACCGGGCGGCGCCACGAGCGGCCTGACCCGCTCGGCGACCGTCACCAGGTAATCGGGCGGGCGGCTCGCCCGCGGTGCCTCGA
>DATDDW010000140.1:0-5586 GCA_036523615.1 Sphingomicrobium sp. | reverse complement strand
CTCGGCAGCCTCGCGCTCGGCAACGAGGACCAGCCGCTGGCTTACGGCGACGATCCCAAGCGCAACATGGCCGGCGTGCTCGAGCGGATCGGCGCGTTCCGTTGGCGGCTGGTGATCCCGTGGCCGCAAAGCACGTCCAAGCTCGACGTGTTCGAACTCACTCCGGTGGATTTCTCGCAGCAGCCGCAATGAGCGGCGACACGGCGGGGTTGCTCGCCGACCCGGCGGAGGTCCGCGCGATCCTGATCGCCTCGGCCCAGGCGGGGGAAGCGATCAGCTATTCCGAAGTGCTGGCGCTGCTCGGCCAAGATTTCACCCGGCCCAAGATGCGCGCGCTGTGCAAGGTGCTGAGCTTTGTCGACGACGAGGCTGAGGAGCGCGGCGAGCCCGAGCTCGCGGTGCTGGTCGTGCGCCAGTCGGACCGGCTGCCGGGGCAGGGCTGGTGGGTCGGCGGGGCGAAGAAGCACGGCTACACGGGGCTGTGGGAAGGGCCCAAGGCGGCGAAGCTCATCCGCAAGCTGCAGCAGCAGGCGTTTGAGTTTTGGGCCAAGAACCCTCCCCCTTGATGGGGGAGGGCAGGGTGGGGGGTGCTAGTGGAGACATCACCCGACCCCAACCCCTCCCCATCGAGGGGAGGGGCTGTTAGGGCGCCGTGCGTGAGCGAACCCCGCACCTTTACTGTCAGCGAGGACGACGACGGCATCCGCCTCGACCGCTGGTTCAAGCGCAACATGCCCGAGGTCAGCTTCAACATCGTCTCGCGCTGGGCGCGGACCGGGCAGCTGCGCCTCGCCGGCAAGCGCGCGGTCCCCGGCGACCGCATCGAAGCGGGGCAGGAGATCCGCCTGCCGCCGCTCGAGGCGCAGCCGGCGCGATCCGAGCGGCCGCAGCAGCGGCGCGATCCGCTGAGCAGCGACGAGGTCGAGTTCGTCCGCGAGATGGTGATCCACGACGACGAGAATGCGTTCGTGCTCAACAAGCCGCCGGGCCTGGCGACGCAGGGCGGGACCAAGACCCACCGTCACCTCGACCGGCTGCTCGACGGGCTCGCTGGCGAGCGCGGCCGGCCCAAGCTCGTCCACCGGCTCGACAAGGATACGTCGGGCGCGCTGCTCGTCGCCAAGAGCGCGCGCTCGGCCGGCCATTTCGCCAAGGCGTTCGCCGGCCGCACGGCGAAGAAGATCTACTGGGCGCTCATCGTCGGCGTGCCCGACACGCGCGAGGGGCTGATCGACGCGCCGCTCGCCAAGCAGCCCGGCACCGGCGGGGAGAAGATGCACGTCGACGCCGAGCACGGCCTGCCGGCGAAGACCCGCTGGCGGGTGATCGACCGCGCCGGCAATCGCGCCGCCTGGGTCGAGCTGCAGCCGCTGACCGGGCGCACGCACCAGCTGCGCGCGCATATGGCGGCGCTCGGGTATCCGATCGTCGGTGACGCCAAGTACGGCGGCCCGGAGGCGTTCTTGACCGGCGGGATAAGCCGCAAGCTGCACCTCCATGCGCGGCGCATCCGCATCGATGCGCCGGGTGGCGCCACGATCGACGTGAGCGCCGAGCTGCCGGCCCACTTCGCCGAGAGCCTGGCGACGCTGGGGTTCGATGCTGCGGCCGGCGACGCGCTGCCGGAGCGGACGGCGGCTCCGGCCAAGCCGCGGCGCGTGCAGCAGCGGCCGAGCCGGCGCGGCGAGCGGCGCGCGCGGGGCCAGCCGGCAAAGGCGCGGCGGCGGTGAACCGGCTGGCGATATTCGCCCTCGTTCGGGAGCATGTCGATGGATGACGACGCGATCTGGCGGAAGCGCCTGCTCGCCTACACGCTGGTGCGGCTCGGCGGCCTCGCCATTTTTTTCGCGGGAATTGCGGTGATGTACACCGACTGGCTGCGGCCGGGCGGCTGGCCGCAGGTCGGCGCGGTGATCGCCATAATGGGTGCGATCGACACCGTTTTCGCGCCGCGGCTGCTCAAGAAGAGTTGGGACGAGCAGGATCGCCGGTGAAGCGCTTCTGGAAGGAAGTTTCGGTCGAGCCGGTGGACGACGGCTGGAGCCTTGCACTCGACGGAAAGCCGGTGAAGACGCCGGCACGCTTGGCCCTGGTCGTGCCGACGCAGGCGCTGGGGGAAGCGATTGCCGGCGAGTGGCGCAGCGTCGAGGGCGACGTCGACCCGCGCGCGATGCCGCTTACCGGCCTCGCCAATGCCGCGATCGACCGCGTCGCGCCCGAGCGCCAGGCGTTCGCCGGCGGGCTTGCGCGCTACGGCGAGGCCGATTTGGCTTGCTATCGCAGCGACTGGCCGCCGGAGCTGGTCGAGCGGCAGCGGGCGGCGTGGGACCCGCTGCTGGCGTGGGCGCGGCGCCGCTACGACGTGGATTTCTCGACGACGTCGGGGCTGATGCACATCCCTCAGCCGCAAGCGACGGTGGAGCGGTTGGCGCATGAAGTCGAACGGCTCGACGCCTTTCACCTTGCCGGCCTGTCGCCGCTGGTGACGGTCGGCGGCTCGCTGATTGCCGCGCTGGCGGTGCTCGAGAAAGCGATCACTCCCGATCGGGCGTGGGACGCGGTGAGCATCGACGAGCGCTGGCAGCTCGAGCAATGGGGCGCTGACGGTGAGGCCGAGACTGCGCTCGACAACCGGCGCAGCGATTTTTTTGCTGCCGTGCGGTTCCTGGAGTTGCTCGACGGCTAGTGAGCCGGCCCGACCAGGTCGCGGACGAATGACACCAGCCCCACCTGGCGAGCGCGCTTTAGCCGTTCGGCGGCGACGATCGTGCGCACTTCCGCAAGGCACTCGTCCATGTCGGAATTGACCAGCACATAATCATATTCGGCCCAGTGGCTGATCTCGCTCGCCGCGCGCTGCATGCGGTCGGCGATCACCGCTTCGGGATCGGTGCCGCGCTCGCGCAGCCGCCGCTCGAGCTCGGCCATCGAGGGGGGCAGGATGAAGATCCGCACCAAATCCTCGCCCATCGCCGAGTGGAGCTGCTGAGTCCCCTGCCAGTCGATGTCGAACAATATGTCGCGGCCGTCGCGCAGCGCCGCTTTGACCGGCGCCTTGGGGGTGCCGTAGCGGAAGCCGAACACCGGCGCCCACTCGACGAACTCGCCGGCGGCGACCAAGCGGTCGAACTCGGCATCCTCGACGAAGTGATAATCCTCGCCTTCGGTCTCGCCCGGCCGCATCGGTCGCGTGGTCGCCGAGACCGACATGGTGATGTCGGGATCAGCCTCGAGCAGCAGCCGCGAAATGGTGGTCTTGCCGGCGCCCGACGGCGAGGAGAGGACGATCAGCAGCCCGCGGCGCTGCGAGTGCTGGTCGGTCGAGCCAAGGTCCATGGCCGCTCTTGCTTCGGACCAACCGTGGCCGTCAAGCGACGGGATGGTGCAGCGCACAAAAAAGCTCTTGAAATGGTGCGTCGCAATGCATATTGTGCACTGCAGCAAATCCGGAGGAAATGAACGATGGCAGACGAAACCAAGGTTGAAGCCCAGGCTGCAGCCGAAGCTCCCGCCAAGGTCGCCACAGCTGTCGCGGACACCGTCGAGAAGATCGTCGATGAGAGCGCCAAGGTGGCCAAGCGCACCCGCGCCGCGACGGCTCGCCGAGTGAAGCGCGAAGCGGTCGCCGAGAAGAAGGTGCGCCGCACCAGCCGCCGCAAGACCCGTACCGCCGCCCGCACGTCGCGCGCGGCCCAGCAAAGGATTGAGAACGTGACCAACAACAACCTGTTCAACGGCTTCGAGGCCGTCCCGGCGTTCGCGCCGTTCCAGTCGCTCTTCGCCGAAGCGAACGAGCGCAGCCAGGAGCTCGTCAAGAAGAGCCAGAAGGTCGCCGAGGAGCTCGCCGATCTCGCCCGCGCCAACGTCGAGGCGGTGGTCGAAGCGAGCCGCGTCGCCGCCGAGGGCGCCAAGTCGATCGGCCAGGACGCGGTCAGCTCGAGCCGCGAGGGCTTCGAGCAGGCGGCGGACGCGATCCGCTCGCTCGCCGAGGCGAAGTCGCCGACCGAGTATCTTCAGCTGCAGGGCGATTTCGCCCGCGCCTCGTTCGACCGTGCGGTCGCCGAGAGCTCGCGCCTGACCGAATCGCTGGTCAAGCTCGCCGGCGAGGCGTTCCAGCCGATTTCGAACCGCGCTTCGGCCAATGCCGAGCGCTTCAATACCCTCGTTGCCTGACCCTCTCCCCTCCTAAGTCCAGGCAACGATCTCTGGCGGTCGCTCCCAAGCGGAGCGGCCGCCATTTTTTTGCCTCTCTGTAGCGTCACGCGCCTTGCGGGCGTTTTCGACCTTGCCATATCTTAAGGTGAGATGATTTCGCGACTGCTGATGATGGCCAACGGACCTGGCGAAGACGGCCTCGACGAGATCGAGACCGGTGTCGCCACACGCACCCGGCCCAAGACCAAGAAGCCGTCGAACTACAAGGTGCTGATGCTCAACGACGACTACACGCCGATGGAGTTTGTCGTGCTGGTCCTGCAGCGCTTCTTTTCGATGAGCATCGAGGATGCGACGCGGGTGATGCTCCAGGTCCACCAGCAGGGCGTCGCGGTGTGCGGCGTGTTCACCTACGAGGTCGCGGAGACCAAGGTCACGCAGGTGATCGACTTCGCCCGCGAGAACCAGCACCCGCTGCAGTGCACGCTGGAGAAGGCGTAGCTTCCCTTCTCCTTTAGGGGAGGGGCCAGGGGTGGGGTCTCGTGAGCAGCCTCGATGGCTGCGAGTGAGCTTCTTCAGCGGCATCGAGCCGCTTCATCCACCACCCACCCCTTCCCCCTCCCTTGCAAGGGAGGGGACTCCCGCTAAACCCCGCGCGTGGACAGCATCTGGATCGAGGGCGGGAAGAAGCTCAAGGGCGAAATCCCGATCAGCGGAGCGAAGAACGCGGCGCTGACGCTGATGCCCTGCGCGCTTCTCACCAGCGAGAAGCTGACGCTGACCAACCTGCCGCGGCTCGCGGACGTCGACACCTTTTCTCACCTGCTCAACCAGCTCGGCGTCTCGACCCACGTCGCCGGGGTGAAGAAGGGCGAATACGGCCGCCGGATGACGCTGCAGGCGGACGAGATCGTATCGACCACCGCACCGTACGACATGGTGCGCAAGATGCGTGCCTCGGTGCTGGTGCTCGGCCCGATGCTGGCGCGGATGGGCGAAGCGACGGTGTCCCTGCCCGGCGGCTGCGCGATCGGCGACCGCCCGATCGACCTGCATTTGAAGGCGCTCGAGTGCATGGGCGCCGAGATCGAGCTGACCGCCGGCTACGTGAAGGCGAGCGCGCCCAAGGGACGGATCGCCGGCGGCGACTTCAGCTTCCCGGTCGTGTCGGTCGGCGCGACAGAGAATGCGCTGATGGCCGCCGTGCTGGCCAAGGGCCGCACGCAATTGTTCAACGCCGCGCGCGAGCCCGAGATCGTCGACCTTTGCAACCTGCTCGTCGCCATGGGCGCGAAGATCAGCGGCATCGGCTCGGCGCACCTGGTGATCGATGGAGTCGAGGCGCTGGGCGGCACTACTTACGAGGTGATGCCGGACCGGATCGAAGCGGGAAGCTATGCCTGCGCGGCCGGGATCACCGGTGGCTCGCTC
>DATDDW010000139.1:0-2143 GCA_036523615.1 Sphingomicrobium sp. | reverse complement strand
GGCCATGAGCTGGCGCTCACGCCGGATCACTTCGGTAGCAAGGCGCAGATAGGCCTGGCTGCCGGCACATTTCAGGTCATAGAGCAGAGCGGGCTTCCCATAGGACGGCGCTTCCGACAGCCGCACATTGCGCGGCACGATCGTCTCAAACACCGTCGGACCGAGGCAGGCGCGAACGTCCTCGGCAACGGCCTGCGAAAGATTGTTACGGCGATCGAACATTGTCAGGGCGACGCCCAGGATCGAAAGCTCAGGGTTGAACGCCAGCCGGATCCGCTCGACCGTTTGCAGCAGCTGGCTCAATCCCTCGAGCGCAAAGAACTCGCACTGCAGCGGCACGAGCAAGTGCCGCGCCGCGACCAGCGCGTTGACCGTGAGCAGGCCGAGCGAGGGCGGGCAATCGATCAGGCAAATGTCCCAACGGCTCGGCGGCGCCGCGGCCAGCGCCTTGTCGAGCCGGTGCGCGCGATCGCTGAGGCCCACCATCTCAATCTCGGCGCCGGACAGGTCCACGGTCGCCGGCAAGAGGTCGAGCCGGGGGACGCGCGTCGCCACCGCGGCCTCCATCGCCGTACTGCTGCCGATCAGCACGTCATAGCTCGAGCGCTCGCGCTGTGCCCGCGTGACGCCGAGGCCGGTCGACGCATTTCCCTGGGGATCGAGGTCGACCAGCAGCACCCGCCAGCCGATCGCCGCCAGCGCCGTGGCGAGGTTGATGGCGGTCGTGGTCTTGCCCACTCCGCCCTTCTGGTTAGCGACCGCGATGCGGATCATCCTCTCCTCGCCCTCACCCCTGTTGCGACGACGATCAATGAATCGGCGTCGGTGACACTGCGTTCCACGTGGAACTCACCTTGCCAGGTGCGCTGCACTTCGGCCAGTTCGGCTTGTGCACTTCTCCCCTTCGAAAGCGCCCAAACGGTGTTTCCTGTGGATAGATGCTTGGATATCTCGAATAGGTGCGTCAACGGCGCGACGGCTCTGGCGGTGATCACGTCGAAGCGGCCCTCGGCGCGCTCGGCCTTGCCAGTCACGATTTTCGCGTCGAGTTGGAGCGATTCGGCGGCTTTGTGGAGAAATTCGCCGCGCAGCCGCCGCGGCTCGATCAAGGTGACCGGCCCTTCGACCAGGCAGGCAATCACGATTCCGGGGAGTCCGGCTCCCGATCCAATGTCCGCCCAGGACGCGCCGGGCTTGGGTTCGAAGCGCACCAGCTGCGCCGAATCGAGGATGTGCCGGTCCCAGACGCGCTCGAGCGTCGCGGCGCTGATCAAATTCTGCCGCGCGCTTTCCTCCTTCAGGAGTGCGGCGTACCGCTCGATCTTTTCTAATGTTTCACGTGAAACAGGCCGGCCAGCGACCTCGGCCAGTTTGTCGATCACGCGGCGGCGCGGCGGCTCGCCGCAACGAACAAAGCCGACAGTGCCGCCGGCGTCACGCCGGGCACGCGCGAGGCCTGGTCCAGAGTCTCGGGCCGGACCGCGCTCAGCCGCTCGACCATCTCGTTCGAAAGCCCCGGCACCGCACCATAGTCGAGCTCGGCCGGGATCCACACTTGCGAGTCGCGCCGGACGACTTCCCACTCGCGCTGCTGGCGCTCGACATACGGCCGGTACAGCGCGTCGGCGCGGCCCTCTTCCGTCTCCGCCCAGGCGGGCGACGAGCGGCTCGCCAGATGGTCCTCGATCTGCCGCCGTCGCCGCTCCGACACGCATCCGACCGCAAGCGCCGCCTCGCCCAGCCTGGTCGTCGCATTGTCCGCGCGCAGCGACAGCCGATACTCGGCGCGCGCGGTCATCATCCGGTACGGCTCGCTCACGCCCTGGAGCGTCAGGTCGTCGATCATCACACCTATATATGAGGTGCGGCGGTCGAACCGGACCTCGTCCAGCCCGAGCGCCGCAGCGGCCGCGTTGAGCCCCGCGGCAAGCCCCTGCGCCGCGGCTTCCTCATAGCCGGTGGTGCCGTTGATCTGGCCGGCGAGGAACAGGCCGGGCACATCGCGCACCTCGAGCGTCGGGTTGAGCCGACGCGCATCGACATATTCATATTCGACCGCATAGCCGGGTCGCACGATCCGAGCGCGCTCGAGCCCCTCGACGCTGCGCACGAACTCAACCTGCACATCGGCCGGGAGCGAGGT
>DATDDW010000138.1:0-13150 GCA_036523615.1 Sphingomicrobium sp. | reverse complement strand
GCCGCCTGGGTGAGCGCAGCGGTCTTCTGCTGCATCTCGTCGGCATCGCCGCTCTCGACCGCCTTCTTGGCCTCCTCGAGCGCCTTTTCGATCTCGCCCTTGATGTCGGCCGAAACCTTGTCGCCGTGCTCGGCGAGTTGCTTCTCGGTCGAGTGAATGAGGCTCTCGGCGTTGTTCTTCGCCTCGGCCGCGGAGCGCCGCTTCTTGTCTTCCTCGGCGAACTGCTCGGCCTCCTGGACCATCTTCTCGATATCGGAGTCGGCGAGGCCGCCCGAAGCCTGGATGCGGATCTGCTGCTCCTTGCCCGTGCCCTTGTCCTTAGCACTGACGTTGACGATGCCGTTGGCGTCGATGTCGAAAGTGACTTCGATCTGCGGCACGCCGCGCGGCGCCGGCGGGATTCCGACCAGGTCGAACTGACCAAGCAGCTTGTTGTCGCCAGCCATCTCGCGCTCGCCCTGGAAGACGCGGATGGTCACCGCATTCTGATTGTCCTCGGCGGTCGAGAAGACCTGGCTCTTCTTGGTCGGGATGGTCGTGTTGCGGTCGATCATCCGGGTGAACACGCCGCCCAGCGTCTCGATTCCGAGCGACAGCGGCGTAACGTCGAGCAGCAGCACGTCCTTGACGTCACCCTGCAGAACGCCGGCCTGGATCGCGGCGCCCATGGCGACGACCTCGTCGGGGTTGACGCCGGTATGCGGGTCGCGGCCGAAGAACTCCTTCACCCGCTCACGCACTCGCGGCATTCGCGTCTGGCCGCCGACGAGAACGACATCGGCGACGTCCTTCGCGTCGATGCCGGCGTCCTTCAGCGCCTTCTTGCAAGGCTCGATGGTCCGCTCGATCAGATCCTCGACAAGTTTCTCGAGGTCGGCGCGGGTCAGCGTCTCAACCAAGTGAAGCGGTGTCGTAGTGCCGCCTTCCATGCGCGCGGTGATGAACGGCTGGTTGATTTCGGTGCTGGCGGCCGACGAAAGCTCGATCTTCGCCTTCTCGGCGGCTTCCTTGAGCCGCTGCAGCGCAAGCCGGTCGGTGCGCAGGTCGATGCCTTCCTTCGCCTTGAACTTGTCGGCGAGCCAGTTGACGATGCGCGCGTCGAAGTCCTCGCCGCCGAGGAAGGTGTCGCCGTTGGTCGACTTCACCTCGAAGACCCCGTCGCCGATCTCGAGGATGGAAACGTCGAACGTGCCGCCGCCAAGGTCGTAGACGGCAATCGTCTTGCCCTCGTCCTTCTCGAGCCCGTAGGCGAGCGCGGCCGCGGTCGGCTCGTTGATGATGCGCAGCACTTCAAGACCCGCGATCTGGCCGGCGTCTTTGGTCGCCTGGCGCTGCGCGTCGTTGAAGTACGCCGGAACGGTAATCACCGCCTGGGTGACGTTCTCGCCGAGATAGGCCTCGGCCGTTTCCTTCATCTTCTGCAGGATGAAGGCGGAAATCTGCGACGGGGAATAATCCTTGCCGCCGGCCTGCACCCAGGCGTCGCCGTTGGCGCCCTTGACGATCTTGTAGGGCACCAGCTCGGTGTCCTTCTTGGTGATCGGATCGTCGAAGCGGCGGCCGATGAGGCGCTTGACCGCAAAAATCGTGTTGTCGGGGTTGGTGACCGCCTGCCGCTTGGCCGGCTGGCCGATCAAACGTTCGCCGTCCTTGGTGAAAGCGACGACGGAAGGCGTCGTCCGCGCGCCTTCCGAATTCTCAATGACCTTTGGCTTGCCGCCTTCCATGACGGCGACGCAGCTGTTGGTCGTGCCCAAGTCGATGCCGATGACCTTGGCCATGTTCTTATTCCTCTCTTGCAGCCCCGCTCGGCCCCTCTGGAGGCGGCCGAAACGTTGAAATTCATCCGCGATATAGGTGACGCAAACGCGGCGACAAGGACTGCAGTAAGAGAGTGTTAACGGCCGTTTACGGCATCGCCATGCCGCCGTTGACGTGCAGCGTCTGCCCCGTGACGTAGCCCGCTTCGCGGCTGGCGAGATAGACGCAGGCCGCGCCGATGTCCTCGCCGCGACCCATCGCCCCGATGGGAATGCGCGACAATATGCCCTCGCGCTGCTGCTCGTTGAGCGCGTCGGTCATTGCCGAGGTCATGAAGCCGGGCGCGATCGCGTTGACGGTGATGCCGCGGCTGGCGAGCTCCTGCGCCACCGCCTTGGTCATGCCGATGAGCGCCGCTTTTGACGCGACATAGTTCGCCTGGCCAGGATTGCCGGTTACGCCGACCACGGAGGTGATCGAGATGATGCGTCCGAAGCGCGCTTTCATCATCGGCCGGGCGGCCGCCCGCATCAGCCGGAACGCGGCTTCGAGGTTGATGCGGATGACCTCCTCGAACTCCTCGTCCTTCATCCGCATCAGCAGATTGTCGCGCGTGACGCCCGCATTGTTGACGAGGATGTCGAGCTTGCCGCCCAGTGCTTCGACCGCCTGCGGGATGAGCTGGTCGACCGCAGCACCGTCGGCGAGGTTGCACGGCAGGGCAACGTGATCGCCGCCAAGGCCGGCGCGGAAGTTCTCGAGCTTGTCGACGTTGCTGCCCGATACGGCCAAGCGCGCGCCCTGACCCGCCAGGGCCTTGGCGATCGCGCTGCCGAGCCCTCCCGAAGCACCGGTGACCAGGGCGGTCATGCCGCTCAAGTCGAACATCATGCGATCTCCTTCGCCACCAGCTCGACGTCCGCGATCGTCACCACGCTTGTGACCTTCGCGTCCGGCGTGATGCGCTTGACCATGCTGCCGAGCACCTTGCCGCCGACCTCGACGAACTCGTGCACGCCCGCGTCGAACATGTTGGCGACGCTCTCGCGCCAGCGCACCATCCCCGTCACCTGCTCGACCAGCTGATTGCGGATCGTGTCGGGGTCGCTCGTCGGCTCGGCCGTGACATTGGCGTAAAGCGGGACTTCCGGCGGGCCTAGCACGACATAGCTCAAGGCATCGGCCATGGCTTCGGCCGCGGGCTGCATCAGCGGGCAATGGAAGGGCGCTGACACCGGCAGCAGCACCGCGCGCTTGGCGCCCATGTCCTTCGCGATCTCAACGGCGCGGTCGATTGCATTCTTCGCCCCGGAGATCACCACTTGCGAGGGGTCGTTGTCGTTGGCGACCGAGCAGACCTCGCCTTCAGCCGCGGCGTCGGCGATCTTCTGCGCGAGCGCGAGGTCGGCTCCGAGCAGTGCGGCCATCGCGCCTTCACCCACCGGCACCGCCTGCTGCATGGCCTGGCCGCGTTGCCTTAAGAGCTTCGCCGTCGTTGCCAAGTCGAAAGACCCGGCCGCGCACAGCGCGGAATACTCGCCGAGGCTGTGGCCGGCGACGGAGTTCGCCACATCCTTCAACTTCACGCCCATGGTGCGCAAAACTGCGATCGAATTGGCCATGATCGCCGGCTGCGCATTCTCGGTGAGCTTCAATTCCTCGTCGGGCCCGTCGCTCATCAGCCGGAACAGGTTCTGCCCGAGCGCCTCGTCGACTTCGTCGAACACGTCGCGCGCAGCGCGGCTGGCGCCGGCGAGCGCTGCCCCCATGCCGACGGCCTGGCTGCCCTGCCCGGGAAAAATGAACGCGCGCATCGCTGCCCTCACCTGGTTTGGCGGGGACGCGCTTGGCCGCTCGAAACTCACGGGTCAAGCAGCCCGGGAACCCGCTGTTGCAGCGCTGGTTGTTCAAGACTTGCCACGGTAAGGGCGCAGCCATGCTCCGCAGTCTTGTCTTCATCGCGGCACTGGCCCCGTCGGTCGCTGCAGCAGCCGCCCAACCCGCGCAGTTCTTGAGCCAAGCGATCCGCGGCAATTTTTCGGAAGTGACGCTTGGCCGGATCATCGAGACCCGCGGATCCAGCGCCGCGGTGCGCGGCTTCGGCGCCATGCTGGTCCACGACCACAGCATCGGGCTTGCCCAGGCGCAGCAGATCGCCGCTCGGCTTCGCCTCAGGATTGCTCCGGCGCTCACCCCCGAAGCGCGCGCCGAGCAGGTCCGGCTGCGCCACCTCGGCGGCCGCGCCTTCGACCGCGAAGTGCGCCGCTACATGGTGCTCGACCATCGCAACGACATCCGCGACTTTCGCGCCCAGGTGCGCAGCGGCGACCGGGCGACGATCGGCTATGCCGCCGCGTCGATCCCGGTGATGCGGCGCCACCTCGCCATGGCGAAAGCGCTTCCCGGCTAGATTGCACCGTCGCGGTGAAGCTGCGACACACATCGGCTCTGGCGCCGCGAGGACGGCAGGAGGGGGAATGAGCACGGACGCCGCTGAAGCAAGCGCTGTCATCGACCCGCCGATCAACGTCGATCCACCCTCGAGCGAGCGCCAGCTGGGCCTCGCCATGGCCACCGCGCTGGTTGTCGGTAACATGATCGGCGCCGGCATTTTCCTGCTTCCGGCGGTGCTCGCTCCGTTCGGGCAGAACGCGATTTATGGCTGGCTGGTGACGATTGCCGGCGCGCTGTTCCTCGCCGCCACGTTCGCGATCCTTTCCGCGCACATCGAGGGCGGCCCCTTCGTCTATGTCGAGGAAGCGTTCGGTCCCGAAATCGCCTTCGTTGTGATGTGGAGCTACCTCGTCTCGATCTGGAATACGGTCGCGGTGCTGCCGATTGCCGCGGTCAGCAACCTCAGCCATGTCGCCCCGGTGCTCGGCGCGCCCATTGTCGCTCCCGTGTCGGCAATCGCCATTGCGTGGCTGTTCCTGCTGGTGAATGCGAGCGGGGCGCGCTCGGCGGGAGCCGTGCAGCTCGTCACGACATTCCTCAAGGCGCTGCCTTTGATCGCGGTCGTCGTCGTTGCCGCGATCTACCTCGGGCGCGGCACGGCAGCGGCGCGGCTGACGCCGGTGCCGGTCTCGACCGGCTCGATCGCGGGTGTGGTGTCGCTCGCGCTCTTCTCGATGCTCGGCTTTGAATCGGCGAGCATCTCGACCGACAAGGTGAAGAACCCGCATCGAACGATCCCGATCGCGTCGGTCCTGGGCGCCGCTTTTGCCGGCCTCATCTACCTCGCCGCGACCTGGGGCGTGCTTTACCTGCTGCCTGGCAAAGCTGCGGCGGCTTCGCCCTCGCCGTTCGCCGACGCCGTGCAGCCGGCCGTCGGCCCGATCGCCGGCTCGGCCGTCGCCATCTTCGCGGCAATCAGCGCGCTCGGCTGCCTCAACGGCTGGATCCTGTGCGTCGGCGAAGTGCCGTTGAAGCTTGCCCGCGACGGTGCGCTCCCGCCATGGTTCGCCAAGACCACCGGCCGCGGCACGCCCGTCCGGGCGCAGATCGTCGGCTGCGTCGTCGGCACGCTGCTCATCGTCATGAACTACAGCAAGTCGCTGACGGGAATCTTCGAGTTCCTGACGTTGATCTCGGTGGTCTCGACTTTGGTGCTCTACACCGGCTGTTCCGCGGCCGCGGTCACCTTGTTCGCGCGGACTCGGCTCGGCGGTCCCGCGCTCGCCATTTGCGCCGCGGTCGGCTTCCTCTTCTCGCTGTGGAGCTATTGGGGAGCGGGCCTGTGGCCGACTTTATACGGTCTTGGGCTCGTCGCGACCGGTTTTCCGGTGTGGCTGGCCGTGCGCCGGGCAAGGAAGGTCAAAACAGCGTAGATAAGACCTGTTGCGTCCAGTTCCGGGGGGACTTGCGATGAGCGGACCGAACGACGGCAAGATGGGCTTCTGGATGACCTCGGCCCTGGTCGTCGGCACGATCATCGGCGGCGCGATCTTCATGCTCCCGGTCACGCTCGCCCCGCTCGGATTCAACGCCGTGCTCGGCTGGGTCATCAGCGGGCTCGGCGCGATGTGCATCGTCTTCGGCCTCGCCCAGATCTCGCGCTTCGGCGGCGAAGGAATCCAGGCCAACATCGAGCGCGAATTCGGCGCCACGGCGGGCTTTCTCGCCACCTGGTCCTTCTGGGTCTCCAACTGGGTCGCGCAGGCGTCGGTCGCGGTCGCCACCGGGTCGGCCTTGTCCTTCATCGGCCCGCAATTCGTCGGCCCCGGCGCGGTGCTGCCCATCGCCGTCGGCTGCGTGATCCTGGTGACGATGGTGAATGCCGTCGGCGTGCGTGCCGCGGGAGGCCTGTCGATCATCACCGTCGCGATCAAGATCCTACCACTGCTGGCAGTCATCTGGCTGTTCGCCCAGCGCGGTGCGAGCGGCGGCCACTATGAGCCCTTCGCCCCCACGCCGATCACCGCCGCCAATCTCGCCAGCGCCACCGCGCTCACTTTCTTCGCCTTGACCGGGTTCGAAGCCGCGACGGCGCCCGTGTGCAAAATCCGCGACGCATCGCGGATCATCCCGCTCGCGCTGATCGCCGGCACCGGCTTCGTTGCCCTTCTGTACCTCGCCGCCGGCACCGGCATTCAGATGCTCCTGCCGGCGAAGGTAGTCGCTGCCTCGCCTGCGCCGTTCGCCGACGCGCTCGTTTCCAGCTGGGGGCGCGGCGCCGCGTCGCTCGCCGCGCTGGCGATCGCGATCAGCGCATTCGGCTGCCTCAACTGCCTGACACTCGGCACCGGCGAGCTCGGTTATTCGATGGCGCTGCGAGGCGATCTTCCGTCGGTGATGGCCCGCACTCGAGGGGCGGATACGCCGGTAGTTTCGCAGGCGGTGGGGTCGACGCTCGCGCTCATCCTGATCCTCGCCAACAGCAGCCGCGCGACGGCCAACCTCTATACCTTCATCATCCTGCTTTCGACGGCGGCCGTGATCGTTGTTTATCTCGCCGGCGTGCTCGCGGCGTGGAAAGCTAACCCGGCCATCGGGTCACGCTCGATCCTCGCCCTTGCGCTGCTGTTCATCGCCTTCGCGATCTACGGCACGGGACTCGAGGCGGATCTGTGGTGCCTCGTTCTTCTCGCGACGGGCTTGGCGATCCGCGCGGTTATGCGCCGGCTGAATTCGCGAGCCGGCTCCAGCCTGGCGGTGGAGGCGAGCTGAGCCGCGCCTCGGGGATCATCCGCCGCAGCTTCTTGGCGAAGCTCCTGAGGCACACCTCGCTGGTCCCCAGCGGCCCCGCCTCGTAGCTTTCCGACTGCATGCCGAGCTGCACCCGCGTAATCAGCTCCGTGTCCTCGGCGTTGACGCGCCGGTTGATGCGCCAGTTGAGGTAACGCACCGCCTTCATCTCGCGGCGCTCGTCAGGCAGCGCGTAGCTGATCTCGCGCAGCACGCTCGTGGTCGCGGTGAGCGGCAGGAACTGCATGAAGTCGACCTGGTCGGGGTAGATGTCGAAGGCGACGCAAGGAAAGAGCTTGTAATAGAGCCATTTGCGCTCGTGGCTTTTCGGCAGGTGGTCGGCGCGCGGAAGCAGCTGCTGGTAGGCGCGCTCAGACGGATTGGCCGAATCCTTCTCGACCAGGTCGCCTTCCATCTTGTCGACCCACTCCTGCGCTTCGATCCGGTAGCTTCGGCCGAACAGCCGCGTCAGGCCCGGGTGGCCGACCGGGATGTGCAGATGGTCGGAATAGTTATCGCCGATCGTCTTCCAGTTGAGCGCCCGCGGCCGGATCCGCACCTGCTGCAGCGGCCTTAGCTCCTCGAACCGGTAAGGCGCGATCTCTTCCTCGTACGGCGCCATGATCTCGGCGACCGAGGGGATGCCGGGCTCGAGCCTAACGAACAGGAAGCCGTGCCAGTTCTCGAGCCGCACCGGCTTGAGGCCGAGCTCCTCGGTCCGCAGCCCGGGATATTCGTGGCGGTGCGGCACGCCCACCAGCCGTCCGTCGCGGGCGTAGCTCCACGCATGATAGGGGCAGGTCAGGACCTTGGCGCAGCCGCCGCTGCCGTCGACCAGCCGCGAGCCGCGATGCCGGCAGACGTTGGAGAAAGCGCGCACCTCGCCATCGTCGCCGCGGATGACGATGATGCTCTCGCCGAGATATTCCAGCGTGCGCCATTCGCCGGCGAGCGCGATCTCGCTTTCGTGGCAGACGATCTGCGGCGACGCGCGCAGGAACGCGCGTTGCTCGGCCTCGAAGAACTCGTCGTCATAATAGAGCCACCCAGGCAGGCTCATGTCGTCGAGCGGGTCGGGTGTCGGCTGAACCGACTTCAGCTGTGTCGCCATGCGTCCCGTTTGCCACGGGACGGGCCTCGACCGCAATCGTGACGAGCGTTGTTAGGCGCTCAGTAGTAGCCGCGGCCCGGCGGGAACTGCGCATTGATGATCGTGCCCGTCGGCAGCTGGCAGGTGCCAAGACCGCCTCCGGCCATTCCCGAGCGCGGGCTCATCAGCTTGAAGTCACAGCGCATGAAGCCGCCGGGGCCTTGCAGGTTGGCGAGCACCTGGCCGCTATAGTGGGTGATCGTGTCCATCGACGGACCCCACGGACCCCAACCGCCCCAGCCATAGCCGTAAGGGTAGTTGCTCCAGCCGCCCCACGGGTAACCGCCGAAGCCGCGCCAGGGAGAATAGGGTCCCCAGCCATTCCACAACGGGCCGTAGTCTTCCAGCCGGCTCTCCGAGGTGACCTGGAAGAACGGGCCCTGATAGACCTGGCCATTGCTGAGTTGGGCGACCATCGTCCCGCGCGTCCCGCCGGTCGAGGTCCACGTGAAGGTCGCGCCGACGTTCGAACCGACAGCCTGGCCAGTGCCGACACCGGTCGTCGTGCACCCGGCAACGGCGATCGCGCACAGCGACGCGGCTGCGATCCTGATCGAAAGCTTCCTCATAACGCCACTCCTTTCGAGGTAGAAACGGAAGAAACGCGCACCGGCTCCCGCCATAGCAAAAGTTCATGCGTTTGTGGCCTCCACGCGCGGCGAAGTTCAATGGGGCGGCTTGCCTTTTCGCGCCCCTTTCGCCATAGGCGCACCGCTGGCGCGAGCCTCACGGCTTCGCGCCCGTAATTTTTGAACGACAGCCGGAGGGGCGTGCCATCGGGGCCCGTCAGCGATCGGCCAAAAGAAAGAATTGAAACATGCCGCTGTACGAGCATGTTTTCCTCGCGCGCCAGGACCTTGCCCAAGCCCAGGTCGATGCGCTCGCGGAAAACGCCAGCAAGATCATCGGCGACAATGGCGGGAAGGTCGTCAAGACCGAGTCCTGGGGCCTGCGCTCCCTTGCCTATCGCATCGCCAAGAACCGCAAGGCGCATTACGTGATGCTCGACCTCGACGCGCCGGCCCAGGCCGTCGCCGAGCTCGAACGCCAGTCGAACATCAACGAGGACGTGATCCGCTTCCTCACCATCAAGGTCGACGAGCACGAGAAGGGCCCGTCGGCGATGCTGCGCCGCGGCGACAAGGACCGCGAGCGCGGTCCGCGCGGCGATCGTGACGACCGGCCGAGCTTCCGCGCCCGCGAAGAGGAGGTCGAATAATGGCTCGCGCATTCTTCCGCCGCCGCAAGTCGTGCCCCTTCTCGGGCAAGGACGCGCCGCGCATCGACTACAAGGACGTGCGGCTGCTCCAGGGCTTCGTCTCGGAGCGCGGCAAGATCGTCCCCTCGCGTATCACCGCCGTCTCATCCAAGAAGCAGCGTGAGCTGGCCCGCGCGATCAAGCGCGCGCGTCACCTCGGCCTGCTTCCCTACGTCGTGAAGTAAGGAGAGCTCGACATGGAAGTGATCCTGCTTGAGCGCGTCGAAAAGCTCGGCGCCATCGGCGACGTGGTCCGGGTCAAGGACGGCTTTGCCCGCAACTATCTGCTGCCGCGCAAGAAGGCGCTGCGCGCCAATGAAAGCAACCGCAAGCTGTTCGAAGCGCAACGCGCGCAGATCGAGGCCGACAATGCCGAGCGCCGCTCCGACGCCGAGAAAGCGTCGAAGGGCGTCGACGGCAAGAGCGTCCAGCTCATCCGCCAGGCGTCGAACACCGGCCAGCTCTATGGCTCGGTCAGCGCCCGCGACATTGCCGAGGCGCTGGAAGGCGTCGGCGCCAAGGTCGCCAAGAGCCAGGTCGTGCTCGACCGCCCGATCAAGGCGATCGGCATGCACGAGGTGAAGATCGCGCTTCACCCGGAAGTCGCGGTGACGGTGAAGGTCAACGTCGCCCGCTCGCCCGAGGAGGCGGACCTTCAGGCGCAGGGCATCGACGTCCTCCAGCAGATGTTCGAGCAGGAAGCCGCGCCGGTCGTCGCCGAAGAGCTTGCCCAGGCGGCCGAAGAAGAGGAAACGGCTTCCGCGGCTGCCGAAGAAGAAGGGGCTGCAGAAAACGAGGGAGAGGCCGAGCAGGCCGAGTAACCCTCGTTTACGCGACCCAAGAGGTCGCTCGTCTCACGACGGGCGGCCTTTTTCGCGCCTGCGCTTCGGTTGGTCGCAAGTCTCGTTCCCTGCTCGGAACGGTTCGCCCGTGATCATTGTTTAACAACCCAGAGCATCGCGGGGGCGCTGTTTTAGGAGTCAAGCGCATGGCCGACGAACGGGACGAAGAACAATTCTCCGACACTGAAGGCAAATCGGGCCAGCAGACCACGGATCAGCAAGGCCAGCAGAGCGAGTTCGGTCAGCAGCAGGGCCAGCAGGCCGGCGGGCAGAGCTCGCAGCAGAGCATGAGCGGCCAGGACAACCAGAGCGGCCAGGGCTCAACCGGTTCGGGCTCGAGCGGCAGCTTCGGCGGCCAGGGCTCGAGCGGCACTGGTTCGAGCGGCGGCAGCTTTGGCGGCCAGGGCTCCAGCGGTCAGAGCCAGACCGGCAGCAGCAGCGGCGGTGATACGGTGACCAGCGATCGCAGCAGCAGCGGCCAGGGCGGCGGCAGCGGCCAGGGCAGCACTGGCAGTGGCGGCTCGGGCGGCGAAGGCTTCGTCGGCTCGCAGGGCAGTGGCTCCGACGACCTCATCGAGCAGGGCGGGTCTTCCGGCGGGTCTACCGGATCGACTGGCTCGAGCGGTTCAGGCGCGACCGGCGGCAGCGATTTCGCGCAGCAGGGCCGCGGCGCTCTCGACGAGGAAGAAGAGAGCGACGAATCCGGCGCCGGCTCGACCGGTGGCGGCTCCGGCGGTGGAGGCGGCGGCTCCTTCTGAGCCTTCACATCACCGCTCAATGAATGGCGCCGCGTCCTCTTGGGGGCGCGGCGCTCTTCTTATGCGGGTTCCTTGGCCAGGAACTGCGTCTCGCGCTCGACCCACTGGGCGAAGCTCGGGCGCGCAAGGATGCTGTCGATATAGGCGACGGTGCGTGGATGGCGATTGCGGTCGACGGGTGAGTTGGCGTGGCGAAAATTGACGAACGGGCTGGCGACCGCAATGTCGGCCAGCGTGAGGCTGTCGCCCACCAGGTATGAGCCGGCGTTGGGCACCGTCTTTTCGAGATAATCGAGGACCACCGGCAGCTCGTCGCGCTCGCACGCGGCAGCGGCTTCCTCGTCGCCCGGGCGTCCCATGAAGCGCGGCGCGACAATCCGGTTGAAGAAGATCTTGCCGACGCACGCGCAGGCGACCGTGTCAGCGAATTCCTCGTACCAGATGGTCTCGCCCCTGAGCTTCGGCTCCAGGGGGATCAGCGCCCGCTCGGGATATTTCGCCTCGAGATAGTGGATGATCGCGCTCGAATCGGCGAGCGTATAGTCGCCGTCGCGAAGCGCCGGCATCTTCCGCAGCGGGCTCGCCTCCAGATATTCCGGCGTGGGATTGGGAAAGCCGGTCGGCTGCAGCTCGATCTCGATGCCCTTCTCGGCGGCGTAGGCGAGGACCTTACGTACGAACGGCGACAGGGACGAACCGTAAAGTATCATCGGCTGAGCTCCTCATCGTTGCGGCAAAGCGTGGACATAGCGCCCCGCTCGCCCGTTGATTGGCCGGACAGCCCAGTAGGAGACGCAGTCATGCGCAGCAACAGCGGTAGGGACAAGTCGCGCAACAACTTGCACGACCCGACGATGCGCGATCGGACCGAGCAGCGCAGCAAAATGTCGCAGCGGTCGCGGACCTCGCACGCCAAGGCGCCGGCCGACCACCGCACCGGCCGCAAGGACTAACGAATCCGGTAGTAATCGGCGACGCGGTCGAGCGCGAAAGTCAGCACCAGCTTGCCGGACCGCGCCGGCCAGCCGAGCGCCGTTTTCGCGTCGCGCATGCCCTCGCCCGCGCAGACCACCCGCCACAGGATATCGGCGAGGCCCTGACCGGCGCTGGCGATCGCCGCCTCGAAGCGGCGGCGGGCGTCGAGCTGCGCGCCGGTGAGGTCGGGCTGCGGGTTGGCGCCGCCGCGTCCGCGCGCCACCGGCGCTGCGTCCCAGCGCATCGTAACCTTGGGCGCCAGATGCGCTCTCTCCCAGTCCGTGCGCAGCCGTTCGCCGGCGTCGAACTGACGGCGGCTGACGAAGCCGCGGGCGAACAGCCAGCCGAGCGGCGATTCAGCGACGTTGACCGTCACCGAGCGCCGCGGCTGCGCCCGTGTTCGTGTTCGCCCCCGCTCGGACGCGATGCCGTCTTCGATCGAGCGTTCCGCAAGCAGCCGGGGCTGCGATTTCGATGCCATGTTCCCTCCCGCCGATTCGCACGAAGGTCTTGCCACAAAGGCAAAACTGTAGGACAGAGCTAAAACCGATTTGGTTAGCTGAGGTGACCAGATGATTACCCGCATCAGAGAGGTTCGGCGGGCTCGGGGCATGACTCTCGACGATGTCGCCCAGCGCTGCGAGCCGCCGACCACGCCGCAGACGATCGGCCGGCTCGAAACCGGCACCCGCACCGTCTCCGTGGGCTGGCTCAACCGCATCGCCAAGGCGCTGGGCGTCGACGCGCAGGACCTCGTCCAAGGGGGAGAGACCAGCGACCTCAAGGTCGCCGCGGTCTTGGGACCCGGCGGCGCGGTCGCTCCGCGGCGGGCGGCGATCGTCGTTCCGCCGCGCATCGACGAGGGCCTGGTCGCAGTGACCGTGGCCGCCAGCGTCGGCGACTATCGCTCGGGCGACGAGATCTGGTGCGAAACGCTCGCTCCCGCCGATTATGCGCGCGCGCTCAACCGCGACGTGCTCGTACCCCGCCCTGCCGGCCGCTTCATGTTCGGGCGGCTGATCAACCGCGACGAGGAGAAGCTGCAGATCCTCCCGCTCGAGGCCGGCGGGCGGCAGCAGATTGTCGCCAATCCACCCTGGCTCGGCGTGGCGACGCGGCTCGTGCGCAGCCTTTAGAGCGAACGCAAGAGCGGCCCGGCGCCGAGACCAGGGCGCCGAGCCGCTTCGTTACTCACAGGCTCGTGTTCAGTGCTGGGGAGAGG
>DATDDW010000137.1:0-1726 GCA_036523615.1 Sphingomicrobium sp. | reverse complement strand
TGCGTGCTCGCGATCATGGGCGACAATGACGCTTCGCTAAAGATGCTCGAAAGCACCTTGAGCGCCGTCGGCGAATATCAGGTGCGGATCGCCGAAAATGACCCGGACTTCGACGGCTTGCGCGACGATCCGCGCTTCGACAAGCTGATCCAGAGCGCGAGGAAGCGGCTGGGGATGGCCGAAGCGCAAGCCGGCTAATTAGACCTCCACCTCGACCCACATCGGCGCGTGGTCGCTGGTCTTTTCCCAGCCGCGCGGCGTGCGGTCGACGCCCGCGCCCTTGAGCTTCTTCGCCAGCGACGGGCTCAACAAAGCGTGATCGATGCGAATGCCGGCGTCGCGCTCGAACGAGTTTCGCCAGTAATGCCAGAAGGTGTAGATCCGCTGGCCGGGATGAGTCTTGCGCAGCGCGTCGGTCCAGCCCTGCGCCACCAGCTCCTCATACTTCTGCCGCGCGGCCGGCGCGAACAGCGCGTCCTTGGCCCAGCGCTCAGGTTTGTAGACGTCGAGCTCGGTCGGGATCACGTTGTAGTCCCCGATCAGCAGTGCCGGCACGCCGCTGTCGAGCAGGTCCTGCGCATGCGCGTGCAGCGCGTCCATCCAGGCGAGCTTGTAATCGAACTTGGGCCCCGGCCAGGGATTGCCGTTGGGCGCATACATATTGCCGATAAGGATACCGCAGACCGCCGCCTCGATATAGCGGCTCTGCTCGAGGTTCGGGTCATTGGGGAGCGCGCGGCGAGTCTCGACCGGATCGCCCACCCGGCTGAGTAGCGCGACCCCGTTCCAGCTGCGCGGCGGCTGGCCGTGCCAGATCGCGGAATAGCCAAGCGCCTCGATCGCTTCGATCGGGAAAGCGTCGTCGGTGCATTTGAGCTCCTGCAGTCCGACGATGTCCGGGCGGAACTCCTTGAGCCAGCGCGTCAGCACCTGAAGGCGGCTGTTGATCCCGTTGATGTTGTAGGTCGCGATTCGCAGCTGCCGCTTTTTGCTCATCGGGGACAGGAACCCCTGAGTCGGCAATCTGTTCTCGAAGGGGCCGATTCGGAGCCGCGAACAGGTGCCCGCGGCGCTGTTTTCCGAGTCGCGGCGAGTCCCACAGGCTTATCCACCGATTCGTCCACAGATTTCTAATGTAGATCAGCGAATCCAGTGGAACGGCCGTAGCGTTCGTGTATTGTTACTTCGTGCTTCGGACGTAGCGATACGAACGAAGCATGGAGCCCCGGCAACTTCGGTTGCCGGGGTTTACTTTTATGGGCGTCAGAGCGCTTGCGGCTCCGCCTCACTCAGCTTCAACCGCCGGGACCTGTCGGGCAGCGGATATTTGTTGCCGTTGGCGCAGTTGAACAGCAGCACGCGATCGTCCCTGGCGACGAGCCCCCGCTCGAGCGCCAGCCGCCACGCCGCCAGCACCGCCCCGCCTTCCGGGCACAGCAAGAAGCCGTCCTTCTGCGCCGCATCCTCGACGGCCTGAAGGATCGCCTCCTCCGGCACCGCGAGCGCGGCGCCCCCGCTTTCGCGCACCGCGCGGAGGATGAGGAAATCGCCGATCGCCTTGGGAACCCGGATCCCGGTGGCGACGGTCGCCGGATTCTCCCAGCGCTCCGCGAATTCTTCCCCAGCCTCGAACGCGCGCACCATCGGCGCGCAGCCTTCGGCCTGGACGGCGTACATCCGCGGCCGCTTCGAGCCGATCAGCCCCACCGCCTCCAATTCGGCGAAC
>DATDDW010000136.1:0-6175 GCA_036523615.1 Sphingomicrobium sp. | reverse complement strand
GAATGAGCCCCTGAATGCCGGTGATGTTCTCCAATAGCCGGATGAAGGGCAGCGAGTTGAAGCCGTAGAACAGAGCCCGCGGACCGGGGGACATGAGATCGGGCTTGTACTCGCGCTTCCTCCGCTCCGTCGCAGCATTATACTCTTTCATGTCCGGCTGGGGCCGCTCGAATTCCTTGAGGCACATCTCCAGTACAGCCGGCGGGAGAAAATCGTCGATCACGATATGCGGGAAGGGTTTGGCGAGACGATAGCGCTCGGCGAGCTCAAGTCCTTTCGAGGAAACAGAATCCGCGTCGAGAAACCCGGTCGCGACGTCGATCTCGCTCAAGTAAACCATCCGACGCGCGACTTTCCCGGTCTACAGCAGCCGAATAGCGGGTGTTATGGTCCGGACCCCGGCTTAGCAAGGCCGCTGGGCCGCAGGCCGAGATACTTTCGGGCGCGCCATTTTCCACTTACTGCTCAGCCGATGCGACAGACGCCGCTCATCGCCATCGCGCTTGTCAGCGCCTGCTCGACGCCCGGCGGGCCCTATCCGTCGCTCCAGCCGCGCGCAGCAGAAGCGATCGACCCGCGCGTCCCGGTCGAGCGGCCGATCAACGACCGGCCGGTGAGCCCGGCGCTCGCCAGGCGGCTCGCCGAGCTGGTCGGCGAGGCGCGCAGCGGCGATGCCGCGTTCGAGCCGGTGATCGCCGAAGCCGAACGGCTCACGGCCGCGGCCGGTGCGCCGCAAAGCGAGAGCTGGGTCGCGGCGCAGGAAGCGGTGACGGCGGCGATCGCCGCGCGGCGGCCTACGGCGGAAGCCGTGAGCGACATCGATGGCCTGGGTGCGAGTGCGCTGCAGACCCAGGGTGGGATCGCACCCAACGACCTTGCCGCGATTCAATCGGCCGCGCGCGAGGCCGCTGCGATCGACCAGCGTCAGGCCGAGCGGATCAAGGCGCTGCAGCAGCGGCTGGGTATCTAGCTGCCGAGCGCCTCGACGCCGCGGAGGACTGCATCGACCGCTTCATCGACATGCTCGAGATGGGTGCGGAAGCAGAGGATCGCGCAGCGCAGGTAATATTTGCCGTCGATGCGCGTGCCGCTGAGCATCACCCGCCCCTCCTGCTGGACGTGGCGGATCAGGCGTTCGTTATAGTCGTCGGCTTCGCCGGTCTTGGGCAAATAGCGGAACGCGACGACCGAGAGGTCGGGCGGCGGCCCCGGATCGAAACCGTCGACCTCTGACAGTCGCGCGTGGAAGTAGCGGGCGAGCGCCAGCTTCTCCGACTGGGCGGCGCGAAAGGCGGCAATGCCGGCGACCTGGAGCGGCAGCCACAGGCGGAGCGCACGGAAGTGGCGCGTGAGCTCGGGCGAGAGGTCGGCGGGCGAAGGGCCGACGTCGGTCTCGCTGAACGGGCGGATGTACTCGGCACTGGCGCTGAAGGCGTTGAGCAGGAGCTGGCCGTCGCGGACTAAAGCCGCGCCGGTGCCATAAGGCAGGAACAAGGTCTTGTGCGGGTCGAGCGCGATGCTGTCGGCTTGGTCGATGCCCTGGAGCAGTCCGCGCCCCTCCTCGCACAGTGCGAACAGCCCGCCGTAAGCGCCGTCGACGTGCAGCCAGGCGTCGTAGCGGCCGCAGATCCGGGCGATCTGCGGCAGCGGATCGATTGCGCCAGTGTCCACCGTGCCGGCCGAAGCGACGACCAGCCACGGGCGGACGCCATTGCTGCGGTCCTCCTCCAGCGCCTCCTCGAGCGCGTCGGCCGACATGCGGAAATTTGCATCGGTGGCAATGATCCGCCGCGGCGACCGGCCGCGGCCGGCGATGTGCAGCGCCTTGTCGATGCAGTGATGGGCGAAGCGGGTGAGATAGACGGCGCCGCCGCCGTCCGCATCGCGAGCCTCGCGCGCGGCGACGATCGCCGTGAGGTTGGCGATGCTGCCGCCCGAGGTCAGTGTGCCCGCGGCCTCGGCCGGATAGCCGATCACGCGGCCGAGCCACCCGGTGCAGGCATTCTCGATTCTGACTGCGCCGGGCGCTGCGGGCGCGAAGCCCGAATATTTGTTCGAGGCGGCGGCGAGCATGTCGCCGAGCGCCGAATGAAAGAGGCCGCCGCCCGGAATGTAGCCCATGAAGCGCGGCGACGTCGTCGCGATGCCGGGCTGTTCAATGCACGTGCCAACGTAGTCGAGCACCGACGCGGCGTCCCTGCCCGCTTCGGTGAACTCGGGATCGAGCTGCTCGGCGAACACCTCCTCGGCCGGGCGAAGGCTCGGCGCGCCTTCGACGCGGTCGAGGAAGGCAAGCGCATGGTCGAGCGTCTGCGATCCCAACGCGCGGCGCTCGTCCGGCCCGGGCTCGAGCGGCGCCGCCGCGTCACGCAGCCGCGTGATCTCCTCGCGCAAATGATCGAGCATCAGCCGGCGATCAGTCGTGCGGCATCGAGCGCGTGATAGGTCAGAACGCCGGTCGCCCCGGCACGCTTGAACGCGAGCAGGGTCTCGAGGATGAGCGCGTCGCGTTCGCCGGCGCCAGCCGCCGCCGCGGCTTCGATCATCGCATATTCGCCGCTCACCTGGTACGCGAAGGTGGGCACGCCAAAGGCGTCCTTCACACGCGCGACGACGTCGAGATAGGGCAGTCCGGGCTTCACCATCACCATGTCGGCGCCCTCGGCAAGGTCGAGCTCGACCTCGCGCAGCGCCTCCTCGATGTTGGCCGGGTCCATCTGGTAGCCGCGCTTGTCGCCCTTGAGCCGCCCGAGCGAGCCCACCGCCTCGCGAAACGGCCCGTAGAAGGCCGACGCATATTTGGCCGCGTAGGCCATGATCGCGACATTCTGGTGCCCGGCCTGTTCGAGCGCGGCGCGGATCGCACCCACGCGGCCGTCCATCATGTCGGACGGGGCGACGATGTCGGCACCGGCGTCGGCCTGCACCAAAGCCTGCTGAACGAGCACCTCGACGGTGTCGTCGTTGATCACATTGCCGAGCTCGTCGACCAGGCCGTCGTGGCCGTGCGCGGTGTATGGGTCGAGCGCGACATCGGTGAGGACGCCGATCTCGGGCACCTTGTCCTTGATCGCGCGGATCGCGCGGCAGATCAGGTTGTCGCGGTTGAGCGCCTCCTCGGCGCCATGGGTGCGCAGCCCTTCGGGCGTGTTGGGGAAGAGCGCGACGCAGGGGATGCCGAGGTCGGCCGCTTCGCGCGCCTTGGCGCCGAGCTTATCGATGCTCCAGCGGCTGACCCCTGGAAGCGAGCCGATCGGTTCTTCGCAATCGCGGCCGTCGCAGATGAACAAGGGCCAGATGAAGTCGCTCGGGTGAAGCCGGTTTTCGGCGAGCATCGCGCGCATCCACGGGCTCGAGCGGCCCCGGCGCATACGCAGTGCGGGGAAGGAAGCGGACATGGGCGCGCCTATAGCGTCAGGTCGCTGCCTCGTCAGCCAGCAGGGTTGGGCGCGCCGCCCGGCTCGCGCGTGGCGAGCGCTTCTTCTTCGCATTCTTCCGCAGAGGGTTGCTCGGCGACGCTCATCCGCGCCTTCCGCCAGCCGCCGTGGACATAGAAAGCGATCGCCAGCGACAGGTTGATGAGCGAGGTCACCGGGAAGCTGGTCCAGATCGCGTCGGCGTGAAGCCAATGATAGGTGGCGAAAATGTAGCCGAAGCGTACCGGGATCAGCCCCACGGCGAGCACGATCAGCGGCACCCACACCGCGCCGTTCGCCCGGACGGTGGCGAACAGCACCATCATCACGCCGAACAACAGGAAGTTCCAGGTCGCGACCTGGTGGATGTGACGCGCGATCGGCAGCGCGGGGCTCTCAGAGCCCATGAACAAGGACAGCACGGCGCGGTCGGCGAGCGTCAGCAGAATGATCAACCCGCCAGTGATGAGCAGCGCCTGGACGATGCCGACGCGGGTGATCCGCCCGACGCGGTCCCACAGCCCGGCACCGATGTTCTGCGCGGCCATCGCGCTGACCGCCGCGCCGAGCGCCATCGCCGGCATCTGCACATAGGTCCACAGCTGCAGCGCCACGCCGAACGCCGCCGTCGTATCGACGCCCTCGCGATTGACCAGCCCGATCAGCGCCAGCGCCGATAAGGAAATGACGATCATCTGGATGCCCATCGGCAAACCCTTGGCGACGATCGTCTTGAGGATCGACAGGTCGCACCAGAGATAGCGCAGCTCGCCTCCGCGCAGCCGCAGCGGCAGGTCCTTGGCATAGATGTAGGCGATGAGGCCGATGAGCGCGACATAATTGGCCAGCAGCGTCGAGAATGCGGCGCCGGCGATGCCCATCCGCGGAGCCGGCCCGAGGCCGAGGATGAAGACCGGATTGAGGCCGCTGTCGAGCACCACCGAAAGGATCATGAACCACAGCGGCGTCATGCTGTCGCCAGCGCCGCGCAGCGCCATCATCGAGAGCGTCAGCAGCAGGATCGGCGGCATGGCGAGGAAGATGACGCTCAAATAAGCGTGCGCGAGCGGCGTCGCTTCAGCCGGCGTGCCGAGCAGCGCTAGGATGGAGCCCGAGAGGAAATAGCCGGCGGCGGAGATGATGATCGTCACCACGAGGAAAGAGCCAGCGGCGGTCCCGAACACGCGCCGCGCAGCATCGACATCCTTCCGACCCCACGCCTGGCCGATGAGGATGGTCGAGGCCATGCCGAAGCCGAAAACGAAGGCCATCAGCAGGAACATCACCATGTTCGCGTTCGACGTTGCGGCGAGCGCATCCTCGCCGATCAAGCGTCCGACGCAGATCGCGTTGATCGTGCCGTTCAATGACTGAAGGATCGAACTGGCGAGGGTGGGCAGAGCGAACTTGAGCAGGGTCGGGGCGATCGGCCCCTGCGTCAGGTCGCCGCGCCCTGGTGGTCCTCGTCTCGACGATGCGTCAGCCATGCACTCTCCACGTCATGCCGGACTTGATCCGGCATGCACCTTGATCATCCACCGCTCCGAAGGAAGGTGGAACCCCGGCTCAAGGCCGGGGTGACGTTATCCCAGCCGCTCCAACGCGGCGCGAAGGCGTTCGGCCTCGGCAGCCTTGGCCTCATGGTCGGCGCGCGCCTTCTCAACGGCCTCTGGCTTCGCGCGCTCGGTGAAATGGGGACTGGCGAGGCGCTGCGCGAGACTGTCGCGCTCTTTCTCGGCAGACGCGGCTGCCTTGTCCAAGCGGGCTTTCTCTGCCGCAAGGTCGATGTGCTCGGCGAGCGGGAAGGCGTAAGTCTCGCCAGCAACAACGATCTGCGCTGAACCGGGCGGCGGCGCGTCGGCAGAGCGCGCCGGGCCAAGCTTGGCCAAACGTTTGAGCGTCGCGGTTTGGCCGTTCAACTGTTCGGTCGAGCCGCCGACCGCGATTGGCTCCAACGTTGCGCTCCACGGCACATTCAGCTCGGCGCGCATGGCACGCGCTTCCGAGACAAAGGCAATGAGCCAATCGATTTCCCGCTTTGCGTGAGGATCGACCTGCGCCAGCGGCTCCGGCCATTTGGCGAGGATCAGCTCATAAGGACGTTCATTCGCGCTCCACAGCTCCTCGGTGATGAACGGCATCAGCGGGTGGAGCATCACCAGGATCTGGTCGAACGCCCAGGCGGCGACACTCTTGGTCTCGTCGTCGAACGCGCCTTTCACCAGCTCGACATACCAGTCGCAGAAAGTGCCCCAGACGAAGTGATAGATGGCGTCGGCCATCTCGTCGTAGCGCAGCTCGTCGAACGCGCGGTCGAGTTTTCCTAATGTCTCGACCACCTCGCCGATGATCCAGCGGTTGACCGGCAGCTCGGCAGCGGGCGCAGCGATGCTGTCGCTCGCCCCTACGCCGTTCATCTGCAGGAAGCGCGCGGCGTTCGACAGCTTGGTGGCGAAGTTGCGGTAGCCTTCGACGCGCTTCTCATCGAGCTTGATGTCGCGACCCTGGCTTTCCATTGCCGCGAGCGTGAAGCGGACCGCGTCGGCGCCATATTTGTCGATCAGGCCGAGCGGATCGACCGTGTTGCCCTTCGACTTGGACATCTTGGCGCCGTGCGCGTCGCGGACGAGGCCGTGGAGGTAGAGCGTGCGCCACGGCACCTCGTCCATGAACTCTATGCCCTGCATCGCCATGCGCGCATCCCAGAAGAACAGGATGTCGAAGCCGGAGATGAGGACGTCGTTGGGGTAGTGGCGCTT
>DATDDW010000135.1:0-1819 GCA_036523615.1 Sphingomicrobium sp. | reverse complement strand
GCAGCGCTGGTTGCCGTTTGGCGTCGGGCGGTACTGCATCGCCCTCGGCGACATCTTCGCCGCCGCTGCCGGCGAAGCGGCAAGCCCGGTGCAGAGGAGCGCGCCGCCGCCTGCCGCTGTCACGAACAGGAAATCACGGCGCGAGACCCGGTCCGCCATTTAAGTTCTCCATCGTGTTGTTTGCTTGGGACGTATGTCCCGGCAGCAGCGGCGAAGATGTCGCCGAGGGCGATGCAGTACCGCCCGACGCCCAACGGCAACCTGCGCTGCGACAATTGCGCAAACTTCCAGGCGCCCGGCGCGTGCAAGGTAGTCGACGGATCGATCGCGCCGTCGGGCTGGTGCATTCTTTACACGCCCAAGAAATAGGTTGCCCGCCACTAGGGCAGGCAGCTTCGGCTCCCCTTAGAACGCGACCCAGGTGAACAGGCGCAGCGCGTCATTGTCGGCGGCGTTGGCGCCGGCACCGTCGAAATTGTGGCGGCGGCCGTTGAACTTGCCGTAAGCCGTGTACTGCACGCCGACGCGCGCATTGACCCGCGGGCCCAGCGGCGAATCTCCTGCTGGCCAGAAGGTGTAGTCGACCTGCCCCATGACGCCGTTGCTGTTCGGGCGGCCGCTGCCGTCGAACACATTGTCGTTGTGCGATCCGCTGATGCTGAACGGCGACAGCGTAAAGCCGATCTTGTCGTGCAGCGTGTAGCGCGCCGCCGCCCGCCACTCGTTCAAATGATAGCGCCCGCAGCCGACGTCGCTGCCGTCGCCGATCAGCGCCAGCGCGCAGCTCGCGCGAAGGTCGGCGCGCTCATGCTCATAACGGATGTTGGCGCTGATCATGTCGCCTGAGCCCAGCGACTTCTGCCAGCTGCTGTCGAGCCCCCAGTCGGTGTAGCGGTCGGTGAACCCGCTCGAGCGGTCGCGCCCGGGAAGCAGCGCGGCCTTGAGGAAGGTCGCGCCCACCTCGAACGTGCCGCCGCCAAGGTTGGTCTGGTAAGCGGCGCGCGCATAAGGCGCGATGCCGTGGATCTTGCCTGGATTTTCTGGGTCCGACCCGAGCGCGCGCAGCGTCCCCGCCGACGGCGTCGAATAGCCGCCGCCCTCGAGATACACATGGTGGCCGATCCAAGTGTAGCCGGTCAGCCCAAGCACGCCTTGCGCCAGCGAATCGTCGATCAGCGGCGCCGCATCAGGCGTCGGCGAGGCCGCGGTATCGGTGAACGGGAATCCCCACCCCGGCAGCGTATTCCACGCGTCCTGGATCGTCGGATTGTTGTTGAGCGACAGGCCGAACACCGAATCCTCGCCGAACAGCTTGCCGGTGGTGACCGCGCGCAGGTCGAGATTGTCCCAGGTGAAGTGCCGGTCGATCCCCTCGTACGTGATCTCGGCGAAGGCCCCAAGGTGCTGCCCCAGCCCGCCGGCGATGAACACCGCCGCCTCGTCGAGCGTCACATTGTTGTTGCGCTTGAGGTGCTCGGGCGCAGGGTCCTGGTCCTTGCTCGTCTGGGTGAAGGAGGCGATCGCCATCGCCGCCAGCGGCACCGAGGCATGCGCCCTTAGCGTATAGCCACCGAGCTTGAACTCGCGGCCGAAGGTGGTGAGCTCGGGGCCGAAGCCGCCGACATGGCACGCCTTGCATGGCTGCCCCGTTTGCTGGGCGAAGGCGGGGACGGCCCGCGCCGGCTTGGTCGAGCTCAGCGCCGCCGCGCCGGCGAGCGCCAGCCCGCACGTCCATAATCCCGCTGCAATTGTGAATCCGTTGGTGTGCGCGCGAGTGCGCGCGCCATCGCCCGGTGGCGTGACCAATGCCCGTCCCCCT
>DATDDW010000134.1:0-6960 GCA_036523615.1 Sphingomicrobium sp. | reverse complement strand
GACGCCGCGCCGCAGCTTGGCTGGCTCGAGAATCTGATCAAGCCGTTCTCCGATCCCGAGACGATGGCCGTCGGCGGGTTTACCGTCCTCGCTTACGACGACTTCCTGTCGAAGACCTTTGCGCTGAGCTGGATCTTCGATCGCCCGGAAGAGATCGGAAAGACCGAGGCGAAGCGAAAGATCCACGCAAACAATGCCGCGGTGCGGACGGACTTCTTCCGCGCCAACCCCTTTCCCGACCTCCCGAGCACGGTGTTCAAGAAGGCTTGTGGCTTCTGGACTCGGGACCTCGACGCGCGCGGATTGAAATATGTGCGCACCGCCGACGCCATGACCCTCCACGCCCCGCACCCAGGCTATAAATTCCTCGCCTGGCGCGCGTGGACCATGGGTACGGACCGCGACTACCAGGCATTTCAGACCGCAACTCGCTCGCGCCTCGGCCGCATGGCCTTCGCCTTCAAGTTCTTCGGCGGCAAGGTCGGCAAGAGCTGGTGGCGCATCTGGACGCGCGGACGCAACGTCGAGCTTCCGGTGTGGCAGCGGCCGGGCGCCATGGCGGTCGTGCTCGGCTTCTACGGCGTCGGCCTGGCCGGTGAAATTTCCAGCGCTCTCACGCGCAGCTTTGAACCGCTGCCCAAGCCGAAGAAAGTCACCGGCCGTGCGCAGCGATCGCGCAAAACCGCCACTGCTTGATTAGCGCTCGGCGCCGGACCGCTCGTCGAGATAGGCCGCCGCTGCGAGGTCCTGCACTACGTGGCCGAGCGATTTGTAGATCGTGATCTGTTCGTCATTCTGGCGGCCTGCGACGCGGCCGGCGAAGACATCGCCGATCTCCAGCACCTCATAGCTGTCGTCGATCGCGCCGGCTTCGCGCGCCGCGGCAAGCTCCGCCCCTTGGGCGAGTGCGCCGGGGCGGTAGTCGGCAACGTACCGCGCCCTCGCGACGAGCGCAGCGTCGACCTCGACGGGGCCGAGATAGCTCGAGCCGACGAGGTTGAGATGTGTTCCGGGCTTTACCCACTCCGACCGGACGACCGGCTCGGCGGCCGAGGTGACGGTGCAAATCACGTCGGCCCTTCCCACCGCCTCCGCCGCATCCGACATCGGCGTGATGGCCTGATTCACCTGCTCTTCCATCCGCTCGGCGAGCTGCCGCGCCTTGTCGGCCGACCGGCCCCAGAGCAGGATCTCGCGAAACCGCCGGGCCAGCGGCAGCGCGCGCAGGTGCGATTCTGCTTGGACGCCGGTGCCGAAGATGGCGAGCACCTCCGCATCGGCGCGCGCGAGCGCATCCGTCGCCGCGGCAGTCGCGCAAGCCGTTCGGATCTTGGTCACCGGCTCGGCGTCGGCGATGCAGCGGACGGCGCCGGTTTCGCCGTCATAGGCGACGACGACGCCCTGGTGTCGGGTGCAGCCCGGCCGCTCGGGATCGCCGAACACGCTGATCAGCTTGGCACCGAAGGTCGACAATGCCGCAAGTTCGCCGGGCATGGTGCCGAACATGTCGTTCTTACCGACGGTGAAGATCTGCCGCAGCGGCTGCGGCCGCTCGCCGCTCGACAGCGCGGCCATCGCTTTGCGCATTGCGGCGATGCAGCCAGGGTAATCGAGCAGCTCCTCGACCTGAGCAGCATCGTAGAAAGTCATCGGCATGGCGCGCCGTCTACAATGAAGCCGTGGCTTCGTGGAAGACGCGCCGGAAGACCTGGAATTAACGTCATTGCCCGCCGCTCTGCCGAGTGCGACACTGGCGCCATGGGGGAGTTGAGGCGCCGCTTCCTGTGCATCGCCGCACTAGCGCTCGCGGCGCTGTTTGCGCTGGCCTCAGTTCCGCTTCCCGCAGCCCAGCCGCCGCGCATCCTCGCCGTCGGCGACCTCCACGGCGACTATTCGGCGTGGCTCGACATCGCGAGAGCCGCCGGCATCGTGAATGCGCAAAACCATTGGGCGGCGGGCAACGCGACGCTCGTCCAGATGGGCGACATCACCGACCGGGGGCCGGACTCGCTCAAGATCATCCATAGCCTGCAGCAGCTGCAGCGCGAGGCGCCTCGCTCGGGCGGGCGTGTCGTGGTGATCCTCGGCAACCACGAGGCGATGAACCTGCTCGGCGACAACCGCTACACGACGGCCGGCGAATATGCCGCGTTTGCCGATGGGGGATCGGCCGCTCGCCGCGACCGCGTCTACGACGAAAACCGCCCGCGCATCGAAGCGGCGGCGCGCGCCGCCAACCCTGCGCTGACGCCGCAACAGATCCGCGACAGCTGGAACGTCCAGCATCCGCTCGGTTGGGTCGAGCACCGCATCGCCTGGAGCCCGTCGGGCGAGCTCGGACAATGGACGGCGCGCAATCCCGCAGTCGCCAAGATCGACGGCACCTTGTTCGCGCACGGCGGCCTCAGCGCGGAATATACCAGGCTCTCGCTCATCGACATCAACCGGAAGGTCGCCGCGGCGATGGCCGCCGCCGATGAGAGCCCCGCCTCAATCCTGACCGATCCGCTGGGGCCGCTGTGGTACCGCGGTCTCGCTGGCCCGGACACGGACGCCGAGGCGCTGCGTGCAGCCGCCCGGCCGCCGGCGCCACACCTTAGCGTGGATCAGGAGCTCGACGCAGTGCTCTCCGCCTACGGCGCGCAGCGCCTCGTCATCGCCCACACGCCGGACCTCAAAGGGATTCAGATCCTCGGCAGGGGACGGCTGGCGCGCATCGATACCGGCATCTCGCGCTATTACGGCGGGCCGCTGACCTGGCTCGAGATCGTCGGCGGCAAGATGATCCCGCACACCACGCAGAGGTCGGTCCCATGAAGCGCATGCTCGCCTTCGTTGCTTCGCTGCTATGGGTATTTGCGGCGCCCGCCGCCGCGCAGCAGGCGAAGCCGCTCTTCACCGCGTCCGACCCAATTCACATCGCGATCCAGGCGCCGCTGTCGCAGCTGTTCCGCAACCGCGCTTCGAAAGACGTCGTCCCTGGGACGCTCACCGATCCTTCGGGCCAGGCGATTCCGGTCACGCTGAACCTGCGGGGAATCACCCGCCGGCTCGCCGAGACGTGCGATTTCCCGCCGCTGCGCGTGCGCTTCAACGCATCGGCTCCAGCAACGTCGGTGTTCGCAGGGCAGAGGAGCCTCAAGCTTGTCACCCATTGCCGCAACGGCGGTTCGTTCCAGCAATATCTGCTGCTCGAATACTCCGCCTACCGGATGTACAATGTGCTCACTCCGCACAGCTTTAACGTGCGCCTCGCGAACATCGACTATCGCGATGCCGACGGGCGCCCGATCATCTCGCGCGTCGGCTATTTCATCGAGGACCTGAGCGACGTTGCGAGACGCAACGGCCTCAAGCCCACCCACGCCCCCGATCGCATTCCCGTCCCAGACCTCAGCCCCGCCGACGCCGGCCGCTATGCCCTATTCCAGCATATGCTCGCCAATCACGACTGGTCGATGCGGGCCGGGCCTGCGGGCGAGGACTGCTGCCACAACGCCGAGCTGATCGGCCCGCTCGCTCCAGGGCAGACGATCGTCGTCCCCTATGACTTCGATTTCTCAGGGTTTGTCAGCGCGCCCTACGCAACGCCGCCCGATGAGCTTCGTATCTCCAGCGTGCGCCAGCGCTTCTATCGCGGCTATTGCGTCCATAATCCCGACGTCCTCGCCGCCGCGCGGCAGATGCGCGCGGCCCGTCCCCAGCTGATTGCGGCGATCACCTCCACCCCGGGATTGGACAGCGGCAGCCAGTCCCGCGCAATTTCCTTCCTCGACGGCTTCTTCAGCCAGATCGCGACCGACGCCGACGTGGACCAGCGCATCCTCAAGCACTGCCTCGGCTTAAACCCGTAGGTCGGTTCACTTTTTCTTTTCCGGCTCGGGCGGCCGCGAATGGTCGATCCCGTCATAGTCAGCGAGATAGCGCTTCATCCCCTCGCGCTCGCCATATTCGGTGAGCCACAGCACGGCGAAGGTGTAGTTGAGCACGACGCTGACCAGCGCCGCGAGCTCCACTGCGCCGATCCCGGCCGACAGGCCGATCGACACAGCGAGCAGGATGAACAGCGCGTCTCCCGAGCTCTTGAGCGAATTGCGGAAGCGCACCGCGCCGGCAATGCCGGCCAGGCTGAACGCGAGAGCCAGCGAGTTCTGGACGATGATGACGATGCCGGTGACGACCATCGGCAGGACGATGATCGTGTTGACTAGCGACTGGTCGTATTCCTCGCCGCTGCGCACGGCCATGTACGTCCAGCTGACGGGCAGGGATGCAAGGAGCGCCCCGATCATCGCCACGGCGAGCCAGAACAGGCTCTGACCGAGATTGCCGACGTGCTCGGCGCGGACCGCCTCGGTCGCCTTCAAGGGATTATGGCTCGGCTGGGTGATCAGCTGCTCGACCCCGCCGATGGGTAGGTAGCCGCGGATGCCCGGCCACAGGTACATGGCAAGAAGCACCACGCCCGCGATCACGACATAATAGATGGTCAATCGGGTAATCAGCTTGGATGCGCGCATATCGGTTTCCCCCCGTACCGGCCGCGTGCGCCGCGACCTCTAACCCACTTCCCTTCTCTGCTCTGCCACCCTGAGGTCGGCAGGAATGTCGAACGATGGAATCGGCTGGAGCACGCCGAAGCGCTCCTTGAGCGGCTTGTGGTCGAGCGGCGGCCAGGCGATCTCCGCCAGCGGCAGCTCGGTGTCGGGCAGCCGGTCGAGCAGGTCGCGCAGCAACGTCAATCGGCCGCGCGCCTGATCGTTGAAATCGACCAGCGTCCACGGCGCATAGTCCGTGTGCGTCGCCGACAGCATCATTTCGCGCGCTTCGGTGTAATCGTCATAATGTTCGCGCGCCTTGATATCGATCGACGACAGCTTCCACCGCTTCATCGGGTTGTAGAGCCGGTTCTCGAACCTTCCCTCCTGCACCACCTGGTCGCAGCAGAGCCAGTATTTGAAGAACAGGATCCCGTCATCGACCAGGTGCCGCTCGAACTGCGGCACCGCGTTCAGGAAATCCTGGACCTGCTCCTGGGTGCAAAAGCCCATTACCTTTTCGACGCCGGCGCGGTTGTACCAGCTGCGGTCGAACAACACGATTTCGCCTTTGGCGGGGAAATGCTCGATGTAGCGCTGGAAATACCATTGCGTCTTCTCGCGCTCGCTCGGTCCCGGAAGCGCCACGACGCGGCACTGCCGCGGGTTGAGCACCCGCGCGAACATGTCGATCGAGCCGCCTTTGCCGGCGGTGTCGCGGCCCTCGAACACGATAATCAGGCGCTGCCCCGTCTCCGACACCCAGCGCGCCATCGCGCTGAGCTCCTTCGCCATCGGCTTGAGGAGCACCTCATATTCTTCTTGGCTGAGCCCGGTCGTCCCGCTCATTGCCGCCCCCTGCGAGGCGACTTCTGGCACGGTGCGGCGCAGATTGAAACCATGGAGAATTGCGGGCGTCGGCGCATTGCAGCGAGCCGTGGCTCCGCCTAGCGTCGCGCCACGTCTCTCTTGAGCGAGGTGCATCCGTGATCCGCATCCGCAAGCCCGTTGCCCGGCTGCTGCTTTCCGCCATGACTCTCTGCGGCACCAGCGCCGCCGCCGCGCCTGTCGATCCGGCGCTCTATTCGACGCTGCACTGGAGTCTTCTCGGGCCGTTCCGCGCCGGCTGGGCGGAGATGATCCAGGGCATCCCCAGCAAGCCCGACACCTTCTACTTCGGCGCGTCCGGCGGCGGCGTGTGGCGCACCGACGATGCCGGCCAGACCTGGACCTCGGTCTTCGACCACGGCCGCAGCTCGGCGATCGGCGCGATCGCCATCGCTCCTTCCAACCCCGACGTGATCTACGCCGGCGGCGGGCAGCCCGAGCCGCGCTATGACGTGCAATCGGGCCGCGGCGTCTACCGCTCGAGCGACGGGGGCAAGAGCTGGACCGACCTCGGCCTCCACGACACCAAGTACATCGGCCGCATCTGGGTGAGCCCGACCGACCCCAACACAGTCCTCGTGGGCGCTGTCGGCCATTTCTTCGGCGCCAGCGACGCGCGCGGCATCTATCGCTCGACCGACGGCGGTAAGAGCTGGACCCACCCGCTGGCGCTCGGCGGCTTCACCGGCGTCAACGACATCGCCGCCGACCCCAAGAACCCGCGCACCCTGTTCGCTTCGGCATGGGAGGCGCGGCAGTGGCCGTGGCAGAGCTACTTCACCGAGATTTCCGGACCCGGCAGCGGCGTCTACCGCTCCGACGACCAGGGCGTGCACTGGCGCAAGCTCTCGGGCGGTGGCTGGCCGGAGGGGGCGCTCGGCCGGATCAGCCTCGCCGCCGCGCGCAATGGCGGGGCTCTGCGCGTCTATGCGGTGATCGATTCCAAAGCGCACGGGGGTCTGTGGCGCTCCGACGATGGCGGCGCGCACTGGAAGCGGGTCAATTCCGAAAAGGCGTACGCGAGCTACTATTTCAACCGGGTGACGGTCGATCCGCGCAACCCCGACGTCGTCTACCTCACGGGCCAGTCGATGCGCCGCTGCGACCAGGGCGGCGCCCGCTGCGCGATCTTCCGCGGCAGCCCTGGCGGCGACGATTACCATTCGATCTGGGTCGATCCGAAAACTCCCGGCCGCATGGCCGAAGGCTCCGACCAGGGCGCCGCAGTTTCGGTCAACGGCAGCCGGACGTGGAGCAGCTGGTACAACCAGCCGACGGGCCAATTCTACCATCTCGCTGCGGACAACCGCTTTCCCTACTGGGTCTATTCCGGCCAGCAGGACAGCGGCACCGTCGCGATCGCCAGCCGCAGCGATTACGGCGCGCCGAACATGCGCGATTGGCACCCGATCGGCGGTGACGAGCGCGACTACGATATCCCGGACCCCGTCGACCCGAACATCATCTACGGCTCGGGCCTCGGCGGCCGGGTCAGCCGCTGGGACGCACGCACGGGGCAAGTGACCGACGTCTC
>DATDDW010000133.1:0-2065 GCA_036523615.1 Sphingomicrobium sp. | reverse complement strand
TGCGTCGGACCTTGTTCGGCAAGTCGCCGGAAGTTGAGCTTCTCACGCCCGCGCGTGCGTCGGTGGGCGAAGTCCTGCTGTTCGATGTCCGCGATCATGAGACGAGCCGCGACCTGACGCTCGCCGAGCGGCGGGTCGGCGGCTGGATGTTCGCGCCGTGGCTGCTCTTTGCCGGGCACCTGCTGGTCACCGCGACTTTGATCGTCCTCGACCGGCCCGCGGCAAGCGTTGCGACGCTAGCGACGGTGATGGCGCCGCTCGGCCTGTCGCTCCTCTGCGACGTCACAGCAGCCGTGGTGATGCTGTTCTGGCGCCGCCTGCAGATGGCGCCGCACACCGTCGCCCGGCTGATGTGCGGCTATATCGCGCTGACCGGCGTGTTTTGGATGGTCGCGAGCGTCGGCGTGGGCAAGCTCAACATGCGCGACGCGAGCTTTGTCACGGTCGCCATGGTGACCGGGTTCTTCGTGCGCTCCATGGTCGCGATCGCCTCGCCTCCGCTGGCGATCATCAACGCCATCGTCGCCGTGGTCGGGACCGCGCTTTTTTCGGCCAATCCGCTGGTGACCTTCGTCGTCGATTCGATGGCGCTGCTGATGCTGGTCTACAGCGTCGCCGTCACCCAGAAGACGCTCGCCGGCGGCCGCCGCCGCCTTGCCGTGGAATGGCAGGCCAAGAAGGCGCTCAACTTCGTCGACGAATTCGAAAACAGCGGCCGCGGCTGGTTCTGGGAAACGGACTCGCTCGGCACCTTGTCCTACGTCTCGCAGCAGCTGGCCGACGACTTCCAGTGTGGGCCGGAAGCGCTGCTCGGGCGCCAGTTCACCGACCTGCTTTCGGTCGACCATGCGTCGGATTCAGTGGAGGAGCGCAAGACGCTCGGCTTCCACCTCTCGGCCCGCTTCCCCTTCTCCGACGTCGTCGTTCGCCCGGCGAGCGAGCAGGACGTCCACTGGTCGCTGTCGGGCAACCCGATCTTCGACGAGCGCGGCCGCTTCCTCGGCTTCCGCGGCATCGGCACCGACCTCACCGAGCAGCGCAAGTCCGAGCGCGAGATCTCGCGCCTGGCGCGGTTCGATTCGCTGACCGGCCTGCCCAACCGGGCGATGATGCGCCAGACGCTCGACGAAGCGCTGCGCAATGCGGCTCATCGCCAAAAGGGCTGCGCTCTGCTGATGATCGACCTCGACCGGTTCAAGAACGTCAACGATACGCTCGGCCACCCGATCGGCGACGCGTTGCTGCGCCAGGTCGCCGACCGGCTGAAGTCGGTGATGGGCAACCACGGCCAGGTCGGCCGCCTGGGCGGCGACGAGTTCCAGGCAGTGCTCCCCGGCGCGGTCGACATCGGCCTTCTGGAATCGCTGGCGCGGACGCTGATCGAGCAGGTCTCGCGGCCCTATGCGATCGAAGGCAATAAGGTGATGATCGGCGCGTCGGTCGGGATCGCCATCGGCGACCCGGGCCGCGCCAGCGCCGACGCACTGGTCCGCAACGCCGACCTCGCGCTCTATGCGGCCAAGGCCGCAGGGCGCGGCAAGCACCGCTTGTACGAGCCGTCGATGCACAGCGAAGCGGCCGAGCGGCAGCTGCTCGAAAACGACCTGCGCCAAGCGATCGAGCGCGGCGAGCTCGCCGTTCACTACCAGCCGATCGTGCGCGCCGCGGGCGAAGAGATTTCGGGGTTCGAGGCCTTGTGCCGCTGGCAGCACCCGACGCGCGGGGCGATTTCGCCGACCAAGTTCATCCCGCTGGCCGAGGAAGCGGGGCTGATCGGGCGCATCGGCGAATGGGTGTTGCGCACCGCGCTCGAGGAAGCGGCATGCTGGCCCGACCATGTGCGCGTCGCGGTCAATCTGTCCCCGCTGCAGTTCAACGATCCGGGCGTCGTCCAGATGGTCGGCACCCACCTTGCCGAAACCGGCGTCCGTGCCGAGCGGCTCGAGCTCGAGATCACCGAGGGCGTGTTCCTCGCCGAGGGCGACACGACCGACGAGACTTTCGCCAAGCTGAAGGCGCTTGGCGTGCGCCTGGCGCTCGACGACTTCGGCACCGGCTACAGCTC
>DATDDW010000132.1:0-8224 GCA_036523615.1 Sphingomicrobium sp. | reverse complement strand
GGGCATGACGATCCGCGCGACGCTTCCGTCGGGCCCATATTGGACGGCGAAGCTCACGCGGAAATCGAGCCGATCCTGCTTGAGGCCGAACGAGGCGCACTGCTTCGACTCTGCGATCTCGAACAGCTTGGCCTGCATCTTCTCGTTGAGATGAGTGTAGCCGCGCTGGCTAAGCTGCGGCAGCTTGCTCCAGTCGCCGGTCGCCGTCTCGACGCTGACTGCCGCAGCCGCCGAAGTCGCAACTGCCGCCAGGAGCAATGCGAATTGGTGAACTCTGCCCATACTCGCCTCCAATACTCGGAGCGGAAAAGCTACTAGCGGCCGCGAGCCGAGTCCATGCTTTCTGGCTGTTCTACAGGCGCGCTGCTGTGCCATGCTGCGGCGATGCGGTTCTGCATCGACGAGTTCCTCGCGTGAAGATCGCCTGCATCGGCGGGGGGCCGGCCGGGCTCTATTTCGCTATCTCGATGAAGCTGCGCGATCCGGCGCACGACATCGAGGTGTTCGAGCGCAACCCGCCGGGCGTGACCTTCGGCTGGGGCGTGGTCTTCTCCGACCTCACCGTCGACAACATCAGCCGCAACGACCCCGTTTCGGCCAAGACGATCACGCAGGAATTCGCCCACTGGGACGACATCGACGTCCATTACCGCGGCGAGACCATCACCTCGGGGGGCCACGGCTTCATCGGCATCGGGCGCAAGCGCCTGCTCAAGATTTTGCAAGACCGCGCGCGCGAGCTCGGCGTCATTTTGCACTTCGAAGCCGAGTGCGACCCAGCCGACCAGAAGTGGCAAGATTATGATCTCGTCATCGCCTCGGACGGGATCAACTCGCGCTTCCGCGACGCGGATCCGCAAGCGTTCGGAGTCGATGTCGACGTGCGTGCCAACAAGTTCGTCTGGCTCGGCACGTCCAAGGTGTTCGACGCCTTCACGTTCGCGTTCGAGCAGACCGAGCATGGCTGGATCTGGGCGCACGCTTACCGGTTTGCGCCCGACTGCTCGACCTTCATCGTGGAATGTTCGGAGCCGACGTGGCGCAGCTTCGGCTTCGACAAGATGAGCCAGGACCAGAGCATCGCCGTGTGCGAGAGGCTCTTCTCCAAATTCTTGGACGGCCACTCGCTGCAATCGAACGCATCGCACCTCGTCGGCAGCGCCGCCTGGCTCAACTTCAAGCGCATCAAGTGCGAGCGATGGTCGAGCGGCAATGTGATCCTGTTGGGCGACGCCGCGCACACCGCGCATTTCTCGATCGGCAGCGGGACCAAGCTAGCGCTCGAGGACGCGATCAAGCTCGCCGAGGTGCTGAACCGCAAAGGGCTCAGCCTTGAAGCGGCGCTCGACGAATATGTCGCCGAGCGGAACCTCGAAGTGCTCAAGCTGCAGAACAGCGCGCGCAACTCCACCGAATGGTTCGAGACGCTCGAGCGCTACACCCATTTCGAGCCGCTGCAGTTCGCTTATTCGCTGCTCACGCGCTCGCAGCGCATCAGCCACGAGAATTTGCGGCTGCGCGACCGAGAATGGCTGGAGACGGTCGAGCGCTGGTTCTGGGAGAAGGCCGGCGTTCCCGGCAAGTCGGCAGCGCCGATGTTCGCGCCCTTCAAGCTGCGCGAGATGCGCCTCGAAAACCGCGTCACGGTCTCGCCGATGGCGATGTATTCGGCGGTCGACGGGGTCCCCAACGACTTCCACTTCGTTCACTTAGGAGAGCGCGCCCTTGGCGGTGCGGGCCTCGTCTTCACGGAGATGACCTGCGTCTCGCCCGAGGGCCGGATCAGCCCCGGCTGCACGGGCCTGTGGAACGAGGAGCATGTCGCGGCGTGGAAACGGATTGTCGATTTCGTCCACGCCCAGTCGAAGGCGAAGATCTGCCTGCAGCTCGGCCATTCGGGCGCAAAGGGTTCGACCCGGCTCGGCTGGGAAGGGAACGACGTTCCGCTGGACGAGGGCAACTGGCCGGTGATGGCGGCGAGCGACGTCCCCTGGTCTCCGGTCAACCAGGTGCCCAAGGCGATGACGCGCGCTGACATGGATGAAGTGAAGGGCCAGTTCGTTGCCGCCGTGAAGATGGGTCTCGAAGCCGGCTTCGACATGGTCGAGCTCCACGCCGCGCACGGCTATTTGCTGTCGAGCTTCATCACGCCGCTGCAGAACAAGCGCACCGACGAATATGGCGGCTCACTCGAGAACCGCCTGCGCTATCCGCTCGAAGTGTTCGCGGCGATGCGCGACGTGTGGCCGTCGGACCGGCCGATGAGCATCCGCATCTCGGCCACCGACTGGGCGGGCGACGAGGGCATCACGCCCGACGAAGCGGTGCTTATCGGCGAAGCTTTCGCGCAAGCCGGCGCGGACCTGATCGACGTCTCGGCCGGCCAGACCTGGGCCGGCCAGCAGCCGGTCTATGGGCGCATGTTCCAGACGCCGTTCAGCGACAAGATCCGCAACGAGGCGAAGCTCGCGACGATGGCCGTGGGCAACATCTACGAGCCCGACCACGCCAATTCGATCCTCGCCGCCGGCCGCGCAGACTTGGTCGCGCTCGCCCGGCCTCACCTGGTCGATCCCTTCTGGACTTTGCGCGCCGCGGCGCAGCTCGACTACCGCGACATCTATTGCCCGCCGCAATATCTCAATGGCCTTTCGCAGCTCGCGCGCAACCTCAAGCGCGACGCCGAGGCTGCCGCGGCGCTGAGGGTGTGATGACCAAAGACCAAAGGACGGTTGCGATCGGCGCCGTCGCCGGCCTCTTGTTCATGATCGCCTCGATGACGCTGTTGCCGCAGCGCCTCAGCGCGCCGATCCCGGCCAATGGCGCCGACCGGCTGGCCTATGCCTTGAGATGGGATGCGCTGGCGGCGGTCCCCTTCCTGCTGATGCTGATCACCGTCGGCAACGCGCGTTTCCTGAGCAAAGCGATCGACCCGACCATCGGTGCCGAAAGCCAGCGGCTGATCGTCAACGGCCGGGTTGCCGACAACACGACCCAACAGCTGCTGCTGTTCCTCGTTGCGTCGCTCGCGCTCTCGCTGGTTGTCGCCCCCGATCGGCTCAGCACGATCGCCGCCGCGGCAATCACCTTCGTTGCCGCGCGGCTGGCATTCTGGGCTGGCTATCTGATTAGGCCGGTCCACCGCGCGTTCGGATTCGCCGCGACCGGCTCGCTCAACGTCTGGCTTCTCGGCTCGGCGCTCTGGCTCTCGCTGCGCTAGGATCGGCTAGAGTGCGACCGGCTCGACGAACACGCCCCCGGCATCGAGCCCTGTGGCCCAGCGGATGATGGCGTGGACCGGCGCGCCCTTGGGCGTTTCGAGCATCACTTCGAGCCCCGGCTCGAGCACTCGGCGCGAGCGCAGGCGGAAGCCCTTGTTCGAGACGTTCACCACGCGGGCGCGGACGACCCCCTCGGCCGAGCGCACCAGCACGTCATAGCGGACGTCGATCCGCGCGTTGCGAGAGTGCCACTCCCGACCTTCAATGCGGCCTTCGAAACTCATGTCAGCGGTCCACTTCGTTTACAGGATCACCGGGGCGGCAGTCGCCCTCGCGCTGCCGCCGGATCATTGAGCTGATGCAGGCGGCGTCCACTCCGCGCGCACCGGTTCCACGTTGACCGACAGTTTTACGCCGCGCGATTAATCAGACGCTGAAGAAGTTCGGTTGCGGTGTAATTTACCATGGCTGGGGCGTTGCATGACAGGGCTTGTCGAAAGCCGGTCGAGCGACGAATGAAGGGGGCAATGGCGCCGGCGACCGACCTTGAAGAGACGATGCGTTTCGACCCCGACGAGGGCATCGCAAACCTCGACGAGCATCTCGACCGCTTGAAGCAGGCCGCCGAGGAACAGGGCTTCAAGTTCGACCGCCACGCGGCGCGCAACGAGCTTCAGGCGGCGACCTTCGGCAAGCGCCGGCCGGCGATCGCCCGGCTGCTGCTCTCGCCGACCGGCGCGATGGCGATCGAGGTGCGGCCGGAGGACTAAGCGGCGAGCGGGAAGCGCAGCAGCCGGTTGGAGACCGGCACCAGCGCGGCGGCGTCCTCTCCGACCGAGCGCAGGATCTCCGGATGGTGGGCGTCGAGCCCGCCGGTCAGAGTCCCGAAGGCGGGCATGATCAGCTTGGTCGCCGAGCGCACGAAGCAGCGCCGCGACACCTGCCGGCCCCTAAGATGCAGCCGCAGCTTGGGATGGAAGTGGCCGGAAATCTCCGGCCGGGCGTCGTCGCGCACCGCTTCGTGGCGCAGGACGATTCCGCCGAGCTCGACTTCGTCGGCGAGCGAGCCGCCGCAATGGTCGGCAAAGCCCGGGTCGTGGTTGCCGACGATCCATGTCCAGTCGAGCCGCGAGGTGAGGTCGAGCAGCAATTCGCGCGCGTCGGTGGGAAGCCGGTCGCAACCGAAGCGGTCGTGGAAGCTGTCGCCGAGGCAATAGAGGCGTGAGGCGCGGCTGCGCTCCACTTCCTGCGCGACCGCGCTCAGCGTCGCGTGCGAATCATAGGGCGGCAGGAACTGGCCGCCGAGCGCGAACCAGCTCGCTTTTTCGAGGTGCAGGTCGGCGACGAGCAGCGCTTCGCGCGCCGGCCAGAACAGCGCGCCGTCAGCGGTCGCGTGGAATGTTTCGCCTGCGAACGAAAAGGGAACCATGGGCCGGCTGTAACGCCGGCCGGAACCCTGGACTAGAGCTTATTCGTAGTCGCCGCCCGACGGGGTCGGACGCGGCGGCGCCGCGGCGGTGAGGCGCAGCGCTTCGGCGGCTTCGCTCAGCGACGCCAGCTCTTCGGTCTCGTCTTCCTCGTCGATCCGGACCTTCTGCAGGTTGGTGACGATCGCTTCCTCGAGCTCCTTGGGCTTGACCGTCTCCTCGGCGATCTCGCGCAGCGCGACGACCGGATTCTTATCGCGGTCGCGGTCGATGGTCAGGTCGGCCCCGCCCGAGACCTGGCGCGCCCGCTGGGCGGCCAGCAGGACGAGATCGAACCTGTTCGGGACCTTGTCGACACAATCTTCAACCGTAACGCGCGCCATCAGTCGCTCCGCAAAGCTATTCCGAAACAGGAATATGGGATGTGAGGAAGGCGGCGCCAATAGCTTGCGGGCCTCTCCAAAGTCAAGGAAAGCAGGTCATGGCCGACCTGCCGCCCGAGCCCGTCAGCGCGCCGCCGATCAGCGCGGAGATCGCGGGCAACCGGCTGGTGCTGATCGAGAGCGGCGAAGAGCGGCTTCAGACGCTGCTGTCCCTGATCGACGGAGCGCAGCAGTCGCTCAAAATGCTGATGTACATGTTCAACCCGGACCGCGTCGGCGAGCGCGTGCGCGACGCACTCATTGCGGCGGCGCAGCGCGGGGTCAAGGTGAAGGTGCTGATTGACGGTTTCGGCTCGGCCGCCGGGCCGGGCTTCTTCACTGCGCTCGACGATGCCGGCGGCGAATATTGCGTGTTCAACCCGAGCTACGGCCGGCGCTACTTCGTGCGCAACCACCAGAAGCTCGTCGTCGCCGACGATCGGATCGCCATCATCGGCGGGGCTAACATCGACGACAGCTATCTGACCGACAGCGGGGGAAGGCACTGGCGCGACCTGTGGCTCAGCATCGAAGGACCCGAGGTCGCGCTTCCCAGCCGCTATTTCGACACTTTGTTCCGCTGGACGACGCGCAAGCGGGCCAAGCTCCATTCGCTGCGGCGGATGATCGCCGAGTACAGCGAGTGGCGCGGCCCGCTGCAGTGGAAATTCACCGGTCCGTTGAGCATGCGCAACAGCTGGTGGCGGAGCATCGGGCGCGACATCCGCCGCGGCCACCGGCTCGACATGGTCTTCGCCTATTTCGCGCCGCCCGGCCCGATGCTCCGCCGGCTCGGCCGGCTCGGCCGGCGCGGGCGGGTCAGGATCATCACCGCGGCCAAGTCCGACAATAATGCGACCATCGCCGCCGCGCGGAACAGCTACAGCCGACTGCTCCGCCGTCACGTCGAAATGTACGAATATCAGCCGGCCAAGCTGCACACCAAGCTCGCGATCGTCGACGACGTCGTGCACATCGGCTCGTCGAACTTCGACTACCGCAGCCTCTACATCAACCTCGAAGTGATGCTGCGGATCAAGGATGCGGGCTTCGCCGACGCGATGCGCGGCTATGTCGAGCGCGAGCTTCGCGACTGCCGCTGGATCACTCCGGACCTGCACCGCCGCCGCGCCAGCCTCTGGCGCCGCCTCAAGTGGGCGATCTCCCACTTCCTGGTGAACATCATGGATTATTCGGTGACGCGGCGGCTCAATTTCCGCGCCGAGCGCTAGCCGTCGGCGGTGCCCTTATAGGCCCAGAACAGGGTCGCCGGCGGCACGTTGATCCATTCAAAGCCGCGCTCGATCGGCGCGAAATGCGGCGCGATGAAATCGCGAACCTTGGGGCTGAACTGGTAGACCAAGAAGGCGCCGCCCGGCCGGATCACGTTCGCCGTCGCTTCGGCGATATCCTCGCCGACGCCGGCGGGGAGGGTCGAGAAGGGCAGGCCGGAAAGCACATAATCGGCCGAGCCCAAACCGCGGTCGGCGAGGATCTTCTCGACGTCGGCGGCCGAGCCGGTGACGGCGACCAGCCGCGGGTCGTCGATCGAGTCCTTGAGATAGCGAGTGAACTCGGGATTGGTGTCGATCGTCACCAGCGTCGCGTCCGGCCCAAGCCGCTCGAGCACCGGCCGGGTGAAGGTGCCGACGCCGGGGCCATATTCGACGAACAGCTTCGTCTTCGCCCAGTCGACCGGGGCGAGCATCTTCTCGATCAGGATCCGGCTCGAGGGGATGATCGAGCCGACCATCACCGGGTTCTTGAGGAAGCCGCGCAGGAACTGCCATTGCGGGCTCGGCGAACGGCGGTCGCGGTGGCGCTGAAGACGGCGTGATCCTTTCAGCGTGCGCGCGGGGGAAGTCGACATGAATTCTCCGTTCGGGGTCCGGCGAAGGGCGGGAGCGTTGGCAAAAGCGCCGCCGGTTGGCAAGTTTTCCAAACGTCACAACGCCGCTCGCGCCCTCAAGCTCTTCTGCGAAGCGGGCGAAATGTGCGACAAGAGGTTCCGCTCGTCGGCGCCTTTGCCTAATCGCTCTAGCGTGGCTTTCATCGCACGTACCCGCGGTGTCGGTTCGACGGCGCTGACGACGCCGCATTTTCTGCTGCTCTATTCGGCGATGCTCGTCGCTTCATCGGGCAATACCGCGCTCCAGTCGGTGATGCCGGCGATCGGGCGCGAGATCGGCATTGCCGATTTCTGGGTGGCGATCGCCTACACCTGGTCGGCCGTCCTTTGGGTGCTGCTCGCGCCGTACTGGGCGGAGCAGAGCGACCACCACGGCCGCAAGGCGCTGACGATCATGGGCGTCTCGGGCTTCATCGTCTCGATGCTGCTGTGCGGCATCGTTTTGTTCGCGGGACTCCACCGGTGGATCGGCGCCGGGCTGACGTTCGGATCGTTCGCGGTGTTCCGCGCGATCTACGGCGGCTTGGGCTGCGCGACTCCGTCGGCGACACAGGCCTATCTCGCCTCCAAGACCAGGCGCAGCGGCCGCGTCGCGGCGCTCTCGGCGCTGTCCTCGTCGTTCGGCCTCGGGACGATCATCGGCCCGGCGGTCGCGCCACTGTTCGTCCTTCCGCTGCTCGGCCTTGCCGGGCCGCTGTTCGCCTTCGCGCTGATCGCGGCGGCAGTCGTGACCGCGATCGTGCTGTGGCTGCCCAACGACCGCTACGGCCGCCGCAGCGGCCATGGCGCGGCGATGAGCTATCCCTCGCTTGCCACGCCGCCGACCGGCGCCAGCGTGATCGCGGCGACCGCGCCGCGGCGGCAGAAGCGGCTCAAATGGAACGACCCGCGCATCCGCCCGTGGATCCTCGCGGGCGTGACTGCCGGGCATGCGCAAGCCGCGACTCTGACGGTCATCGGCTTCTTCGTCATCGACCGGCTCCACCTGCGCGCAACCGGTGCCGAAGGACCGATCGCCATCGTGATGATGGCCGGCGCAGTGGCGACGCTCGGCGCCCAGTGGGGGCTGATCCCGCGGCTCAATCTCGCGCCGCGGGCGCTGATCCTGTGGGGCGCACTGATCGCGGCCGCGGGCCTGGTCGGGACGATGCTCTCGACCGATCTCTACGGGATCACCATCGGCTTCGCCGTGGCTTCGCTAGGGTTCGGCTTTACCCGGCCCGGCTTCACGGCCGGCGCGTCGCT
>DATDDW010000131.1:0-2319 GCA_036523615.1 Sphingomicrobium sp. | reverse complement strand
CCCGTGGACGTTCATGCCGCTCTCCGTCCCTCGTGCACCAGCTCGACGAAAATGTCCTCGAGGCTCGACTGGTGGGTGGAGAGGTCCTTGTAGGCGATGCCGGCATCCGAGAGGCCGCGCATCAGCGAGGCGATGCCCGTCCGTTCGGCATGGCTGTCGAACTCGTAGGACAGCACATGGCCGTCATTCTCCAGCCGCAGGTTCCACTCGCTCAGCTCGGGCGGAACTTGCGCCAGCGGCTCGGCAAGCACGATGTCGAGCCGCTTCTTGCCCATCTTGGCCATCAGCTGGCTCTTCTCGTCGACCGCAATCAGCTCGCCGCGACTGATCACGCCGACGCGGTCGGCCATTTCCTCGGCTTCCTCGATGTAATGGGTGGTGAGGATGATCGTCGTGCCATCGGCGCGGAGCTTGCGCACCAGCTGCCACATGTCGCGGCGAAGCTCGACGTCGACGCCGGCGGTCGGCTCGTCGAGGAACAGGATCTCGGGTTCGTGGCTGAGCGCCTTGGCGATCATCACCCGGCGCTTCATGCCGCCGGAGAGGAAGCGCATCTCGGAGTTGCGCTTGTCCCACAGCGACAGGCGCTTGAGCAGGTCCTCCACGTAGGCGTCATTGCGCGCTTTGCCGAACAGCCCGCGCGAGAAGCTGACGGTGTTCCACACGCTCTCGAAGGCTTCGGTCGTGAGCTCCTGGGGGACGAGGCCGATGCGTTCGCGGGCGTAGCGGTAGGCCGTTTGCCAGTTCCTGCCGTCGACCAGCACTTCGCCGCTGCTCGGCGTCACGATCCCGCAAACGATGTTGATCATCGTCGTCTTGCCGGCACCATTTGGCCCGAGGAGGGCGAAAATCTCGCCGCGCCGGATGTCGAGGTCGATGGGCTTGAGCGCTTCGACACCCGTCCCGTATGTCTTGGTCAACTGGCGGATTGAAAGGATTGGCTCGCTCATTCGACCGGTCCCGGTTCAGCCGCCACCGCGTCCTCCTTCATGAGCCCGTGCTTTAAGAGCATCGGAATGTTGGCCGCGGCAAAGAGGAACGTGAGGGGCAGCGCACCCCACAGCTTGAATCCGACCCAGAAGTCGGTGGAGCTGTTGCGCCACACGAGCTCGTTCAAAACCGCCATGAAGGCGAAGAACAAGGCCCAGTTGCGGGTGAGCTTGCGCCATCCCTCCTCGCTCAAGCCCGGATAGGTGCTTCCCAGCACCTGCTGGAGCAGCGGACGGTCGGTCGCCAGGCCGAAGAACAGAAGTCCCGAGACGAGGACGTAATAGAAGGTGGGCTTCATCTTGATGATCCACGCCTGGTGCAGCCAGATCGTCAGCCCGCCGAGGATGAGCACCATGATCCCGGAGAACCACAGCAGCGGCGAGATCCGGCCGTAGCGCAGCGCCGAGTAGAGCATCGCCACCACCATCGCGGCCATGAAGGCGGCGGTGGCGACGAAAATCTTCATCACCGAGGGGACCGGCGCGAAGAAGTTGACGACGAAGAAGACGAGCAGCGGCCCAAGGTCGATCAGCAGCTTGCCGCCCCCTTGGGGTTCAGATCTGGAGGTCATTCGGGCGGCAATCCGGCGATCGCCCGGGCAACTGCTCGCGGGTCGAACGGGCGCAGGTCGTCGGCCGTCTCGCCGACGCCGATCGCGTGAATGGGCAGGCCGAACTTCTCGGCGGCGGCGACGAGGATCCCGCCGCGCGCGGTGCCGTCGAGCTTGGTCATGATGAGGCCGGTCACGCCGGCGCTCTCGCGGAACACCTCAACCTGGGCAAGCGCGTTTTGCCCGGTGGTCGCATCGAGCACCAGCAGCACATCGTGAGGGGCTTCAGGGTTGAGCCGGCCGAGCACGCGGCGGATCTTCGCCAGCTCGTCCATCAAATGCTGCTTGTTCTGCAGCCGCCCGGCGGTATCGACGATCAGCACGTCCTCGCCCGTTGCGGTCGCCTGCTTGACCCCGTCGAAGACGATTCCCGCCGCGTCTCCGCCCTCCTTACCGGCGATCACTGGAGCCCCGATGCGCTGGCCCCAGATCTGCAGCTGCTCGATCGCAGCAGCGCGGAAGGTGTCGCCGGCGGCGAGCAGCACGCCGTAATCCTGCTCCTTCAGCCAATGGCCGAGCTTGCCGATGGTCGTGGTCTTGCCCGAGCCGTTGACGCCGATAACCAGGATCACATGCGGGCGGGGAAAGCCCCAGATATCCAGCGGCTTGGCGACCGGTCTTAAAATCTCCTCGATCTGCTCGGCGAGGATCGTGCGGAGCCCGCGCTCGTCGAGCCGCTCGTAGCGCTCGCGGGCGATCGCCTCGCGAATGCGATGCGA
>DATDDW010000130.1:0-6542 GCA_036523615.1 Sphingomicrobium sp. | reverse complement strand
GATGTGGGCCGACTGGTACGGCTTCAAGATGGAAGCCTATGACGCGATCAAGGAGAACATCCCGCTGGTCCACAACGCCGGCGCCTGCGCGATCGTCCATTCCGACGACGCCAACTACATCCAGCGGCTGAACCAGGAAGCGGCCAAGGCGCTGGCCGACGGAATCCGCGCGGGGATTCCCAACCTGTCGGAAGCGGTCGCGTGGGAATGGCTGAGCCGCAATCCGGCGAAGGCCCTCGGGATTCTCAACCGCACCGGCACGCTGACGCCGGGCAAGATGGCCGACGTCGTCATGTGGAACGGCGATCCGTTCAGCGATTACACGCGACCGGAGCGCGTCTGGATCGACGGGGCCGAGATGTACGACATCAATAATCCCAAGAAGCGGCCGGTCAGCGACTTCGAGCTTGGCCAGCCCGGCGAGGGAGACGTGAAATGATCCGTGTCCTCGTCGCGGCGCTGCTGATCGCGGTCGCCGCGCCTGCCGCAGCCCAGAGCTTCGCCATCGTCGGAGCGACCGTCGCCAAAGGTGACGGCTCGGAGCCGATCCCCGACGCTACCGTCGTGGTGCGCAACGGCCGCATCGTCGCCGCGGGCAGCGGCGTGCGGCTGCCGGCCGACGCGCAACTGCTCGACGGGCGCGGCAAGTGGGTGACTCCGGGGATCGTCGCGGGCTTCTCGCGGCTCGGCCTCGCCGATGTCGACCTCGCCGCCGAAGGCGCCGACGATACGACGGCCAATGGCCCCTTCAACGCGGCGATCGACGTCGCGCCCGCAATCAACCCGCTCGACACGACGGTGGCGGTCAACCGCGCCGACGGAGTCACGCGCGCGCTGGTCGCTCCCCAGGCCGGCAAGAGCATTTTCGCCGGCCAGGGCGCGGTGATCGACACCGGCGCCGACCTGGATGCGGTGATGGCGCCGCGCAAATTTCAGTACGTCGAGCTCGGCCAAACCGGCGCCGACAAGGGCGGCGGCTCGCGCACCTCGGCGCATGTGCTGTTCCGCAACGCGCTGCGCGAGGCGGCCGAGCTCGGCCGCTACGCGACCAATATTGCGGCCTCGCGCGGAGGAACGCCCGACGAGCGCGAGCGCCCGGTGATCCGCAACCCCAATGAATCGCGCGAATATGGGCCGAACGCACGGCGCAGCGAGGACGTGCTCCTGACGCGCTTCGACGCCGCCGCGCTGGTGCCGGTGCTGCAGGGACGGCAGTATCTGCTCGTCCACGCCGAGCGCGCCAGCGACATTCTCGACGTGATCGAGCTTGCCCATGAATTCCGTTCGCTGAAGATCGTGCTGGTCGGCGCGAGCGAGGGCTGGATGGTCGCCGAGCGGATCGCCAAGTCCGGAATCCCGGTGATTGCCTCGGCGGTGAACGACCTGCCGGCGTCGTTCGAGCAGATTGCATCGACCCAGTCGAACGTCGGCCGGATGCGTGCCGCGGGGGTCCACGTCTCCATCGGCATGGTCGACGACAACGACACGCGCAACCTGTTCATGGAGCGCCAGTACGCCGGCAACCTCGTCGCGCTGCAGAAGGTGCCGGGCGCGACCGGCGTCAGCTGGGGCGAAGCGCTGGCGATGATCACGTCGAAGCCGGCGGAAGCAATCGGCCTCGGCGGCGAGCTCGGCACCCTCGCGGCGGGCCGCCGTGCCGATCTGGTGATTTGGTCGGGAGATCCGCTCGAGGCCTCGAGTGCCGCCGAGCAGGTGTTCATCGACGGCGTCAGGCAGCCGCTCGAGACGCACCAGACGCGGCTGCTCGAGCGCTACCGCGATCTCGCGCCATCAACCCTGCCCCTGCAGTATCGGCACTAGTTGCTCGCACTGCCGTCCGGCGGGCGCTAAAGCAGCGGCGATGACACGCAAGTTTTTCGGCACCGACGGCATTCGCGGCACCACGAATGTGGACCCGATGACCGCACAGACCGCGCTTTGCGTCGGGATGGCTGCCGGCGCGCACTTCCTGCGCGGCGATCACCGTCACCGGGTGGTGATCGGCAAGGACACGCGCCTGTCGGGCTATATGATGGAATCGGCGATGGTTGCCGGCTTCACCAGCGTCGGGATGGACGTGGTGTTGCTCGGCCCGATGCCGACGCCGGCGGTCGCCATGCTGACCCGGTCGATGCGCGCTGATCTGGGCGTGATGATCTCCGCATCGCACAACCCGTTCGCCGACAATGGCATCAAGCTGTTCGGCCCCGACGGGTACAAGCTTAGCGACGAGGACGAGCGGGCGATCGAGCAGCGCCTTGAGAAGGGGCCGAGCCTCGCGAAATCCGACATGATCGGCCGCGCGCGGCGGATCGACGATGCGCGCGGACGCTACGTCCAGTTCGTCAAGGACACCTTCCCCGAGCACCTTCGGCTCGACGGGCTCAAGATCGTCCTCGATTGCGCCAATGGCGCCGCTTACCACGTCGCGCCCGAGGCGCTGTGGGAGCTCGGCGCCGAAGTCGTCCCGCTCGGCGTCACGCCGGACGGCCTCAACATCAACGACGGCTGCGGATCGACGCAGCCCCAGCTGATGCAGGAGACCGTAGTCGCCAGTGGCGCCGACATCGGCCTCGCGCTCGACGGCGACGCCGACCGGCTGATCGTCGCCGACGAGAAGGGGCAGCTGGTCGACGGCGACCAGCTGATGGCGCTCATCGCGCTTGGTCTGCATGAGCGGGGTGCGCTTAAGGGCGAGGCGGTAGTGGCGACGGTGATGTCCAACCTCGGCCTCGAGCGGAAGCTCGGCGACGCGGGTTTGAAGCTGCTTCGCGCCAAGGTTGGCGACCGCTATGTGCTCGAGGAGATGCGCAAGACCGGCTGCAACGTCGGCGGCGAGCAGTCGGGGCACATCATCCTCGCCGATCACGCGACCACCGGCGACGGGCTGGTAGCCGGGCTGCAGGTGCTCGCCGCGCTGGTCGAAGCGAAGAAGGCCGCGAGCCAGCTCCTGCGCCAGTTCGAACCGCTGCCGCAGCTCCTCAAGAATGTGCGTTTCAACGGCGGGGCCGAGCCGCTCGAGGCCGACAGCGTCAGGAAACGCATCGCCGCGGCGGAAGCGGAGTTGGAGGGGCGCGGGCGGCTCGTCATCCGCAAATCGGGCACCGAGCCGCTGATCCGGGTGATGGCCGAGGGTGACGACGCCGCCCTCGTGCAGCGGCTCGTCGACGACATTTGCGAGGCCGTGCAGAGCGCCGCGTGAACGCTTTATTGGTAATTGTCGCACAAACGACAATTCCGTGCGCATGCAAAACTTCGCCCCGGAGAGCGGGACGAAGGGGGATTCGGTGACGAAGCCCCCTCGGCTGCTCATCATCGCCGGCTCCGATTCGAGCGGCGGCGCGGGGATTCAGGCCGATATCAAGACCGTCGCGATGCTCGGCGGCCATCCGATGACGGCCGTCACCGCGGTGACGGCGCAGAATACGCTCGGGGTCAGCACCGTCCACGTGGTTCCGGCCGAGACCGTGCTCGCCCAGATAGAAGCGGTCGTCGGCGATATCGGCATCGATGCGGTGAAGATTGGCATGATCGGCAGCGCCTTCACCGCCGAGCAGGTCGCGGCGCGGCTCGAGCGTCTGAAAGCCGAGCAGCCGGACCTCCCCGTGGTGTTCGACCCGGTGATGGTCGCGACCAGCGGCGGAGTCCTCGCCGACGAGGCGACGGTCGCTGCCTTCGGGCGGCTGATGGATATGGCAACGATCGCCACGCCCAACCTGCCCGAGCTCAAGCGGCTCACTTCGGAGGAGGACCCGGTCGCCGCCGCGCTTCATCTCGTTGGCCAGCATGGCTGCGCGATCCTGATCAAGGGCGGTCACGAGGAAGGCGACGCGCTGGCCGACGCGCTCATCGAAGAAGACAATATGACGAGCTGGCAGGGCCAGCGGATCGACACCGTGAACACGCACGGTACCGGCTGCACGCTGGCCACCGCGATTGCGCTATTCCTCGCCGATGGCGCTTCGCTCGCGGACGCGGTGGCGCGGGCGCGCGAGTTCGTCCGCGTTGCCCTGCACGATGCGCCGGACCTGGGGCAGGGCGGCGGCCCCATCGGCCAGCAGCGCGTCCGCCTCGACGTCGGCGAGGGCCCGCGCCTCAATCAAGTGACGGTGACCGGCACCGATTACGCGCGCTCCGTGGATTTCTATCGGCGCCTGGGCCTGAAGCAAATCGTCGACAATCCGCCCGATTATGCGCGCTTCGAAACCGCCGGCGGAGCCACTTTCTCGGTGCAGATCGACCCCGCGGAGAAGATCGTTGCCACCACCGCGGTCTATCTCGAGTGCGACGATCTCGACCAGCGGGTCGAGCAGCTCGCGCGCAGCGGTATTCCGTTCGAGCATGGTCCGCGCAACCAGCCATGGATGTGGCGCGAAGCGCGGCTGCGCGACCCCGATGGAAACATCATCTTCCTCTACAAGGCGGGCGAAGCGCGGCGCTTTCCGCCGTGGCGGATCGACTAATCCACAAAAAGTTGAGACGCCCACTGGCGACTCAGTGAGCCGCTCCATAGGCTTGGCCTCGATGCCGCGGCGCTGCTCCTTCAAGCTTGAGCTCGATTATCCGCAGCCGCTCGCCGGCGTCGACGAGGCGGGCTGCGCGCCCTTGGCCGGGCCGGTCGTCGCTGCCGCCTGCATCCTCGACCGCGACAAGTTCCCGCGCGGGATCGACGATTCGAAGAACCTGCCGATCGACAAGCGCGAATCGCTGTACGGGCGGCTGATGAAGTCGGCGGTGTGCTGGGGTGTCGGGGTGGCCACCGTCGAGGAGATCGACACCATCAACATCTACTGGGCGCGGATGCTGGCGATGACCCGCGCCGTGGAGGCGCTGGGACTTGAGCCGGCGTGGGTGCTGGTCGACGGCAATGCCTGCCCGAAGTGGCAGCGGCCCTCCAAGGCGATCGTCGACGGCGACGCCAAATGCCGCTCGATTGCTGCCGCATCGATCATCGCTAAGGTCACCCGCGACCGGATGATGGCCGATTATGCGCGCGATTATCCGGGCTACGGCTGGGACCATAACCGCGGCTATCCGACGCCCGACCACCGCCGCGCGATCCTCGACCTCGGTCTGACCCCGCTGCATCGCCGCAGCTTCGGCCTGGTGCGGGCGATCGAGGCGCGCAAGGCGCAGCCGGAGCTGGTTTTCGAAGAAATCGCGCCAGCCGAGTCCTTTGCGCCACACCCACCATCTGTTGAGTCCATCGAGAGGATGGAGACTCAACATCTTGTGGAGCAGCCGCGGCCGGGCGCATAGCTGTAGCGCTCCAGCGCGCGCCCCGTTAACCCTTGTCTGCTTGACCGCGAGTCCGCCCTGACTCACCTTCGCCGATTCGAAGGGGGCATTCACGCATGAACCTCGTGAGCCGCATTGCGGAACGGCACGGCACGTTGGCGCCGAACATCGCCGAAATTCCGAAAATCCTGCCGTTCAACGTCATTCTCGAGGGCGACTGCACCAGCGAGATGGCGCGGCTACCCGACAAGTCGGTCGACATGATCTTTGCCGACCCGCCCTATAATCTGCAACTCGGCGGCGACCTGTTTCGGCCCGAGGGCAGCCGCGTCGACGCGGTCGACGACGACTGGGACAAGTTCGACGATTTCGCCCACTACGACCAGTTCACCCGCCAATGGCTCGGTGAGGCGCGCCGCGTGCTGAAGGACAGCGGCACGATCTGGGTGATCGGCAGCTACCACAACATCTTCCGCATCGGCGCGCTGCTCCAGGACGCCGATTTCTGGATCTTGAACGACATCGTCTGGCGCAAGTCGAATCCGATGCCGAACTTCCGCGGCACCCGCTTCACCAACGCCCATGAGACTTTGGTCTGGTGCGCCAAGGACGAGAAGGCCCGCTACACGTTCAATTATCGCGCGATGAAGGCGCTGAACGACGATTTGCAGATGCGCTCGGACTGGCTGCTGCCGATCTGCGCCGGCCCCGAGCGGCTCAAGGGCAGCGACGGCGCCAAGGCCCACCCGACGCAGAAGCCCGAGGCTTTGCTTTATCGGATCCTGCTCGCCTGCACGAAGCCCGGCGACGTGGTGCTTGACCCGTTTTTCGGTACCGGCACGACCGGAGCCGTCGCGCGGCGGCTGGGACGGCGCTGGATCGGGATCGAGCGCGAGCCGGCGTACGTGAAGGTCGCGCGGGAGCGCATCGCTTCGACCCTGCCGCTCGACGAAAGCGCGATGCAGACTGTTCCGGACAAGCGCGAGCAGCCGCGGGTCGCCTTCGGCCTGCTGGTCGAGAGCGGTCTCGTTCCCGCCGGAACCCGGCTCACTGACGCGAAGCGGCGCTGGACGGCCGCGGTGCGTGCCGACGGCTCGATCGCGTGCGACCGGCACAGCGGTTCGATCCACCAGGTCGGCGCGGCGCTGCAGAAGGCGCCGTCATGCAACGGCTGGACCTTCTGGCACGTCGAGAGCGGCGGCTCGCTCGTCCCGCTCGACACCTTGCGGCAACAGCATCTTGCCACGCTATAGCGGGCGCTGATGCGCACGCTGATCCGCCCGACCGGCTTCGTCGATTCTCCC
>DATDDW010000129.1:0-2304 GCA_036523615.1 Sphingomicrobium sp. | reverse complement strand
CGATCACCGGGCGTCCCGCCTGGCGGCAGCTGCGCACGATGCGCTTCTGGATCGCGGGCACGCGCTCGGCGGGCAGCTCCACGCCGAGGTCGCCGCGCGCGACCATCACCGCGTCGGCGAGCGCGACGATGTCGTCGAGGTGGTCGATCGCCGCCGGCTTCTCGAGCTTGGCCATGATGGACGCGCGATCGCCGATCAAGGCGCGCGCCTCCGCGATGTCCTGCGGCCGCTGGACGAACGACAGCGCGATCCAGTCGGCGCGCTGGTCGAGCGCGAACTGGAGGTCGTCGCGGTCTTTGTCGGTCAGCGCCGGGATCGGCACGACAATATCGGGGACGTTGACGCCCTTGTTGTCGGAAACGATCCCGCCGACCTTCACCTCGGCGACGATCTGGTCGCCGCCCACCTCGACGACGCTCAAGCGCACCTTGCCGTCGTCGATGAGGATGTTCGTCCCCGGCTTCACCGCCTCGAACAGCTCGGCGTGGGGCAGCTGGACGCGGTTGCTGTCGCCGGCCTTTCCCTGCTGATCCAGGATGAAGCGGTGACCCTTTTCGAGCACCGTCTTGCCGCCGGCGAAATGGCCGACGCGGAGCTTGGGGCCCTGGAGGTCGAACAGAATCGTCGTCGGGCGGTGGAATTCCTTTTCGAGCGCGCGGATGTGGTCGACCAGCTTGGCCTTTGCCTTCTGGTCGCCGTGGCTCATGTTGATGCGAAAGGCGTCGGCGCCGGCAAGCATCAGCCTGCGGATCATCTTCGCGTCGCTCGACACGGGGCCGAGCGTCGCCAGGATCTTCACCTTGCGCGATCGCGGAGCGAGAGTTTCGGTCACTGCGCGCCAGCCCATAGCCGCTTGCTATGATGGTTCAAGGCGCTAGAGCCGCCGCGTAAACCTTAAAAAACCGGAGAGTGAAGCACATGGCGGAGGGTACCGTCGCGGCCGACCAGCTGCGGCTGTTCATCGAGCGCATCGAGCGTTTGGAAGAGGAGAAGAAGGCGATCGCCGACGATGTCCGCGACGTCTATGCCGAGGCCAAGGCCAATGGCTACGATCCCAAGATCATGCGCATGATCGTGCGCCTGCGGAAGATGGAGACGCACACGCGCCAAGAGCAGGATGCAGTGCTGGAGACCTATCGCGCCGCGCTGGGACTGGCGTAAGGAACGGCGCAATGGCCGGCCATTCCAAATTCAAGAACATCATGTACCGCAAGGGCGCGCAGGATAAGAAGCGCTCGGCCTTATTCTCCAAGCTCAGCCGCGAAATCACGGTCGCGGCGAAGATGGGCCTGCCCGATCCCGAGGCGAATGCGCGGCTGCGCGCCGCGATCATCGCCGCTCGCGCCCAATCGATGCCCAAGGACAATATCCAGCGCTCGATCGACAAGGCGTCGGGCTCGGATGCCGAGAATTACGAGGAGATCCGCTACGAGGGCTTCGGGCCCGGGGGCGTCGCGCTGATCGTCGAGGCGCTGACCGACAACCGCAACCGCACCGCGACCAACGTACGCACGATCTTTTCGAAGAACGGCGGCAACCTGGGCGCAAGCGGGAGCGTCAGCCACGGCTTCGAGCGGATGGGACTGATCGAATATCCGGCGAGCGCCGGAGACGCCGACAAGGTCCTCGAAGCAGCAATCGAGGCGGGCGCCGAGGACGTCGAGAGCGACGACGACGGCCACCGCATCTGGACCAACGTCGAATCGCTGCACGAAGCGGCCAAGGCGCTCGAGCCGCTGCTCGGCGAGGCCGAAGGCGCGAAGCTCGCGTGGAAACCCTCGACGGACGTCGAGGTGCGCGGCGGCGATGCCGAGCAGCTGATGAAGCTGATCGACGCGCTCGAGGAAGACGACGACGTCCAGACCGTCTGGGGCAATTACGACGTGCCCGAGGAAGAGCTGGAGAAGCTTGCCTAGGATTTTGGGCCTGGACCCCGGGCTCGGCACCACCGGCTGGGGATTGATCCAGGCCGACGGAAATCGCCTCGCGCACATCGCCAACGGCCAAGTGACGACCAAGCCCGGGGACGCGCTGCCGGCCCGGCTGGCATCGATCGCCGAGCAGCTCGAAAACCTCATCGCCGAAAACCGGCCCGACAGCGCCGCGGTCGAGGAAGTGTTCGTCAACGCCAACCCGCAATCGACGCTCAAGCTCGGCCAGGCGCGCGGCGTGGTGATCATGGTCGCCGCCCGCGCCGGCATCGAGGTCGGCGAATATGCGGCGCGGCTGGTGAAGAAGGCTGTCGTGGGCACCGGCGGCGCGGAGAAGGCGCAAGTCCACGCGATGGTCGCGCGGCTTCTTCCG
>DATDDW010000128.1:0-1501 GCA_036523615.1 Sphingomicrobium sp. | reverse complement strand
GAGCCGATCGCCAGCCTCGAGACCGACAAGGTCACGGTCGAAGTGCCCTCGCCGGCAGCCGGCGTGCTCGCCGAGCAGCTGGTGAAGCAGGGCGACACGGTGGCGGTCGGCGCGGTGATCGCGCGGATCGACGAGAAGGCGACGGCGGGCGCAACGCCGGCGCAGGCCGCCGCGGCGGCAACGACCAATCCGGCGGGAGCCGGCGAGAACCCCCAACTGCGCGAGACCGAGCATGCGCCGGCACCGCAGCAGACCAAGGCGGAGCGCGCTCCCGCCGATGACAATGACGATCATGTGACCACGCTCTCGCCGGCGGTGCGGCGCGCAGTGCTCGAATATCATGTCGACCCGACCAGGATTAAGGGCACCGGCAAGGACGGGCGGCTGACCAAGGATGATGTGATCGCTGCCGCCGAAGCGATGAAGGCGGCGCCCTCACCGGCCATCGCGCCGCAGGCGAAAGCGCCGGCGCCCGAAGCAAAACCTTCGGCTCCTGTGGCCCGGCCTGCAGCGGGGGAGCGCAAGGAAGAGCGGGTCAAGATGTCGCGGTTGCGGCAGACCATCGCCCGGCGCCTCAAGGACGCGCAGAACACCGCGGCAATGCTGACGACGTTCAACGACGTCGACATGAGCGCGGTGATCGACGCGCGCAGCCGCTACAAGGACCTGTTCGAGAAGAAGCACGGCATCCGCCTCGGCTTCATGGGCTTCTTCGTCAAAGCCTGCGCGCTTGCCGCCAAGGACGTGCCGTCGGTGAACGCCAGTCTCGAAGGCGACGAGATCGTCTACCATTCGTACCTCGACGTCTCGATTGCCGTGTCGGCGCCAAAGGGCCTGGTGGTCCCCGTCGTGCGCAATGCCGACGCGATGAGCTTTGCCGAGATCGAGAAGACGATTGCCGACTATGGCAAGCGCGCGAAGGAGGGCACGCTGGGCATCGAGGAGATGCAGGGCGGCACCTTCACCATCTCCAACGGCGGGGTGTTCGGCTCGCTTCTTTCAACCCCGATCATCAACCCGCCGCAGTCGGCGGTGCTCGGCATGCACCGCATCGAGGAGCGGCCGGTGGTCAAGGACGGGCAGATCGTCGCCCGGCCGATGATGTATCTCGCGCTGAGCTACGACCACCGCATCATCGACGGCCGCGAGGCGGTGACCTTCCTGGTGCGCGTCAAGGAAGCGATCGAGGACCCGACGCGACTGCTTATTGATCTGTAGTTCGTCACTCCCGCGCGAGCGGGAGTCCCGCTCACTATATTACCCTGGAACAGAAGCGGGATCCCCGCTTTCGCGGGGATGACGGAAGAGAGAAATGGCAGAGAATTACGATTTCGACGTTCTGGTGATCGGCGCCGGCCCGGGCGGCTACGTCGCGGCGATCCGCGCCGCGCAGCTCGGCCTCAAGACCGCCTGCGCCGAGAGCCGCGAGACGCTGGGTGGAACGTGCCTCAACGTCGGCTGCATCCCGTCGAAGGCGCTGCTCCACGCTTCCGAGCTGTTC
>DATDDW010000127.1:0-1769 GCA_036523615.1 Sphingomicrobium sp. | reverse complement strand
CGATCCGCGCACGCGCGGGAAGCCGATCGTCCTGTCCATCTCGAGCCAGGTCCAACAGGCGCTCGAAGCCGAGCTTGGCGATGCGATGACCCATTTCTCGGCGATCGGCGCTGCCGGCGTGGTGATGGACGTCCACACCGGCGAGGTGCTGGCGATGACCTCGCTGCCGAGCTTCAACGCCAACGCGCCGGGGCAGGGAACGCCCGACCAGATGTTCAACCGGGCGACGCTCGGCGTCTTCGAGCTCGGCTCGACCTTCAAGCCGTTCACGCTGGCGATGGCCCTCGACTCCGGCGTCGTCAGCGGGCCGGGCCAGATGCTGAACTGCCCCAACGTCCTCCCAGCTTACGGACACCTGGTCCACGACACCCACCCGTTCGGCCGTCCCTGCTCGGTCGCCGAGGCGATGATGGAAAGCTCGAACATCGCAATGGGCCAGATTGCCGATCACCTTGGCAAGACGCGCCAGCAGGCGTTCCTCAAGAAGATGGGCTTCCTCGAGAAGGCTGAGATCGAGCTGAAGGAGCGCGGCCGCCCGCTGACTCCGGGATCGCGCTGGGGACCGTTCGAGACGATGACGATCGGCTTCGGCCAGGGCATCGCGGTCGCTCCGCTGCAGCTGGCGATGGGCTATGCGACCCTGTTCAACGGCGGCATCTACCATCCGCCGACTTTGCTCAAGATCGGGCCCGACCACCCGCTGCCGCCGGGCCGGCGCGTGTTCACCGCCGACACCAGCTACCGCATGCGCGCGCTGCTGCGGCTGGTGGTGCTCAAAGGCACCGGCAAGAAGGCGGACGCGCCCGGCTATCGCATCGGCGGCAAGACCGGCACGGCGCAGAAGCTGATCAACGGCCACTACAGCCAGACGATCAACATCACGAGCTTCGCCGGTGTGTTCCCGATGGACGACCCGCGCTATGTGATCGTCGTAATGCTCGATGAACCCAAAGCCACGCCGGAGACCTACGGCTTCACCACCGCCGGATGGAACGTCGCTCCGGTGGTCAGCCGCACGGTCAGCCGGATTGCGCCGATGCTCGGAGTCGCGCCGAACATGAACCGCGAACCCAACATGGCCGAGGTGCTGCCGTTCGTTCAGGACGGCAAACAAGACGCCAAGAAGGACTGAGCGGCGGTGAAATTGCGGGACCTCGCCAACGTCGAATCTGATTCCGACGTCACCGGCTTTGCGATCGACCATCGCAAGGTCGCGCGCGGCAGCGTCTTCGGTGCGTTCAAGGGCGCGGTGTTCGACGGCGAGGACTTTATCGACCAGGCGGTCGAGCGCGGCGCCGTGGCCGTGGTGGCGCGGCCGCAGGCGACCGTGGGCAAGGTGCCGCACCTCGCCGACCCGGTCCCGCGCCGGCTGTTCGCCGAGCTCGGCGGGAAATTCTACGCCCCTTATCCCGAGACCGTCGTCGCGGTGACGGGAACCAACGGCAAGACCTCGACGGTCGAGATGACTCGGCAGATCTGGCGGATGTCGGGCCACCGCTCGGCCTCGATCGGGACGCTCGGAGTGACGACGTCCGACGACCAGGTGAAGACCGGCCTGACCACGCCCGACATCGTCACCTTCCTCAACAATATGGCGGGCTTGAAGCGCATGGGGACGACCCACGTCGCTTACGAGGCTTCGTCGCACGGGCTCGACCAGCACCGCTGCGAAGGCGTTCCGCTGGCCGCCGCGGCCTTCACCAATTTCAGCCGCGACCATCTCGACTATCACGCGACGATGGAGGCCTATTTCGAAGCGAAGATGCGGC
>DATDDW010000126.1:0-2767 GCA_036523615.1 Sphingomicrobium sp. | reverse complement strand
ATAGGTCAGCAGTGACGCGATCCTCGGCCATGACCGTCCGATCGTCGCAGTGCCTCGGTTAGCCGGCGATTAACCTTGTTTTAGGCGCGTAGCCCTAGAGACTTCGCCCATGGGCGGCCCACGGCTTCTTGCCCTGATGATGGCGGCGCTCGCCGCGGCCGCCGCGCCTATGGCGATCGTCAAGAGCGGCGGGATCGGCTTCGAAGGTCTCGATCTCGATCTCGTCGATTCGTCGGGCAAGGTCGTGGCACCGCCCGCACCGATTTCGACGGCTTCTTCCTGTTCGAGCGGGTCGCCTACGGCCGCTACACCGTCCGCGTCAGTGCCCGTCCGCAACGGCAGCCAAGATCGCCGCCGACCTCGGCGTCCATCTCGAGGTGAAGCCGAACAAGCCGGTCGTGCGCCTCGGCTCGATTGCGGTGGTCAAGCAGCCGCGCATCGCCTCGGCCGATGCCGCGCCGGCCGCGGCCCCCTAGTCGAACAGGCTGGAAACGGAGCTTTCGTCGGCGATCCGCCGAATCGCCTCGGCCAGCAGAGGCGCCACGGTCAGCCGGCGGATCTTGCTTCCCTTGGCGTCGGCCTCGCCGGTCCAGATCGAATCGGTGACGACGAGCTCGCTCAGCTCCGACTTGGCGACGCGCGAGACGGCGCCACCGGAAAGCACCCCGTGGGTGCAGTAAGCGAACACCTCGGTCGCGCCTTCCTGCTTCAGCGCCGCCGCGGCGTTGCACAAAGTCCCGGCCGAATCGACGATGTCGTCGACCAGGATGCAGGTGCGGCCGGCGACATCGCCGATGATGTTCATCACTTCGGACTCGCCGGCGCGCTCGCGCCTCTTGTCGACGATCGCCAGCGGCGCGTTGTTGAGCCGCTTGGCGAGCCCGCGCGCGCGAACCACGCCGCCGACGTCGGGCGAAACGACCAGCAGGTCGCAGTTGCCGAAGCGCGCGTGGATGTCGGTGGCGATGACCGGCGAGGCAAACAGATTGTCGGTGGGGATATCGAAAAAGCCTTGGATCTGCCCGGCGTGGAGGTCGATCGACAGCACGCGATTGGCGCCCGCGGTGGTGATGAGGTTGGCGACCAGCTTGGCCGAGATTGGGGTGCGCGGGCCCGGTTTGCGGTCCTGCCTCGCGTAACCGAAATAAGGCAGGACGGCGGTGATCCGCTTGGCCGACGCGCGGCGCAGCGCATCGACGCAGATCAGCAGCTCCATCAGATTGTCGTTCGCCGGATAGCTGGTCGACTGGATCACGAAGACGTCCTCCCCGCGGACATTCTCGTTGATCTCGACGAACACTTCCTCGTCGGCGAAGCGTCGCACGCTCGCGTCGGTCAGCGGCATTTCGAGATATTCGGCAATCGATCGGGCCAGCGGCATATTGCTGTTCCCGGCGAGCAGTTTCATGTCGCATTCCCCCAGCGGTGGCTTGGCTTTAGCGAGCAAGCCCCAAGTCCGTAAAGGTTGCCGCGGCGGCTTGCGTCGCTAAATCGCCCGCATGACAGATCGCCTCCGCATTGCGCTCGCGCAGATGAACCAGCGCGTCGGCGATCTCGAGGGCAACGCCGCGGCAATGCTCGAGATGCGGCGCAAGGCCGCGGTCGAGCAGGCAGACCTGCTGCTCTGCCCCGAGCTGCAGCTGACCGGCTATCCGCCCGAGGACCTGGTGCTGAAGCCCGAGTTCGTCCGCCGCACCCACGAATGGACCGATCAGCTGGTCGCCGCCACGGTCGAGCCCGGCCCGGCCATGCTGATCGGCACGATCATCAACGAAGGCGACGCCAACTATAACGCCTTCGTGCTCGCCGATGGCGGCCGCGTGATCGGTCGGACCTTGAAGCGAGAGCTGCCCAATTACGGCACCTTCGACGAGAAGCGCGTGTTCACGCCCGGCCCGCTCCCCGAGCCGATCAAGTTCAGGAACGTGAAGATCGGCGTGCCGATCTGCGAGGACATCTGGGAGGAGGTGGTCTGCGGCCATGTCGCTGATGCCGGCGCCGAGATCCTGCTGGTGCCCAACGGCAGCCCCTACGAGCTCGACAAGGACGAGATCCGCTACAAGCTGGTGCGTTCGCGCGCGCTGCAGACGGCGCTTCCGATTGTCTATCTCAACCGCGTTGGCGGCCAGGACGAGCTGGTGTTCGACGGCTCCTCCTTCATCGTCCATCCCGACGGCGAGCGGGTCGTCCAGCTGTGTGACTGGGAAGAAGCGCTGGTTGTCACCGACTGGGAGCGGAGCGGCGAGGGCTGGCGGTGCCTGACCCGCGAATGCTGCACGGTCGATGACTTCCCCGAGGACGTCTACCAGGCGATGATGCTGGGCCTGCGCGACTATGTCGAACGCAACGGCTTTCCCGGCGTGATCCTCGGCCTCTCGGGCGGCATCGACAGCGCACTTTCGGCGGCCGTCGCGGTCGATGCGCTGGGCGCTTCCAAGGTGTGGGGGGTGATGCTCCCGTCCAAATATACCAGCGAGGAAAGCCTCGAGGATGCGCACGAATGCGCGCGGCTCTTGGGCTGCCGTCATGATGTCATTTCGATCGCCCCAGCGGTCGACGCCGTCGACGATATGCTCCCGCAGCTAACCGGCCTCGCCGCCGAAAACGTCCAGGCGCGCCTCCGCATGGTGACTCTGATGGCCTTGTCCAATGCCGAGGGGCAGATGCTGCTCACCACCGGCAACAAGAGCGAGATGAGCGTCGGCTATGCCACGCTCTACGGCGACATGGCCGGCGGCTATTCGGTGCTGAAGGACGCCTACAAGAC
>DATDDW010000125.1:0-5562 GCA_036523615.1 Sphingomicrobium sp. | reverse complement strand
CAAGACGATGACCGACTGAGCAGCGGCGCGCGCGTCGCGCTGCTCGTGTTTGGCGCGGTGCTGATCGCTGCAGCATGGCCGGTCGGATTTCTTGCCGCAGTGATTGCCGGCGGCGGCCATAGCTCACCCTTCGGCCACAGTCCGGCAGAGGCGGTGCTCGGCACAGCGATGCTGGCCGTCGCGGTGCTGATGATCGCGCTCGGGACCGCCTGCCTCGCGGCGACGAACCTTCGGCGGCTGCGGATTGCCGGCTTGGTCGGGCTGTTGTTCCCGCTCGACTTCCTCGTGATTGCGGGCGCCATCTGGTACGTGAACCACCCGCCGCCGCCGGTCTATATCCCTGCCTCCGATGCGAACGCGGTCATTTCCGGACGCACCGTGATGGCAGTGCCGACGTGCACGCCGACCCACGCCTGCACGACGCGGCCGCCTTCCTCACTGCCACCCCAGACTGGATCTCGCTAGAGGAACGCTGTTGCCGACCGGCTAGGCGGCGAGCATCCGCTCGATAGCCGCGGCGATGTTTAAGAGGCGGCGGTCGCTACCACGGCGCGCCATCAGCATCAGCCCGACCGGCAGCTCCGTTCCGGGAAGCGGCAGCGAGATCGCAGTGAGGTCGAAGAAATTGCCGATCGCGGTATTGCGCAGGAGCAGCCGGTTGGCGTGCTGAAAGCCCTCCTCGGTCGAGACATCGGCCAGCGTCGGCGCGACGATCGGCGTCGTCGGCAGGACCAAGCCATCGAGACCGGCGAGGCGAGCATCCATCGCCTCGACTAACGCGGTGCGCTCGCGAAGAATCGCCGCATAATCCTCGGCCGAGGCGGCTTGCCCAAGCAGGATGCGGTCGCGGACGATGGGGTCATAGTCAGCGCCGCGTTCCGCGATCCGCGGGCGATGGTCCCGATAGGCCTCGACGGTGGCGATAGTGCCGATGCGGTTGACCCGCTGCATGTCGTCGAACAGGTCGTAAAGCTCTTCGCTCAGCGCGACGCCGTTGCGGCCGAGCCGGTCGAGCGCATCGGCAAACCCGGTCGCGACGCTCTCGTCGAGCTCCTTGAGCGGCAGCCCCTGAGGGACCCCGAACCGCAGGCCAGAGAGCGAAACGGGCTCGATCTCCCAAGGCGCTTCACCGGCGAGGATGGCGTCCGCCTTGGCGCAGGCCGCGACCGTCTGCGCGATCGGACCGACCGAATCGAGTGTCGGCGACAGCGGGAACGCCCCCTCGGTAGGCACGCGCGACTTGGTCGGCTTGAACGCGACGAGGCCGCACAGCGCCGCGGGGATGCGGACCGAGCCGCCGGTGTCGGTGCCGATCGCAATCTCGCACATGCCGTTCGCCGCAGCGACCGCGGCGCCTGAGCTCGAACCGCCGGGGACTCGCGACCGGTCGGCGGGATTGCCCGGCGTGCCGTAATGCGGGTTGGCGCCGACCCCGGTGAAGGCGAACTCGGACATGTTGGTCTTGGCGACGACGACCGCGCCGGCCCGCTTCAGTCGCGTGACGACGGGCGCATCGGCGCTCGCGGGCCGGGCGTCGGCGAGCACCGTCGAGCCCGCGCGAGTCGGCTCGCCGGCGACGTCGAACAAATCCTTGATGCTGGCGATGACGCCGTCGAGGGGGCCGAGCGAGGCGCCGGAGCGGCGCCGCTCGTCCGCGGCATCAGCCGCAGCAAGGGCCGACTCGGCATAGACGGTGAGGCAGGCTCGCGCGCCCTCGCCGGCGGGATCGGATATGCGCTGGAGCGCCTGCTCGAGCCGGTCGCGGACGGACGCCACGCGGCGGCTATTTCACCCGCTCGGCCTTGATGATCTTCACCTGCGGGTCGAGCATCTGGCCCTTCATCACGCCTTCGCCGAGCGTCGCCGACGTCGGCGCGGCGAGGATCGCCTTGGCGACGTCCATCCCCTCGACCACGTGGCCGAAGACGGCGAAGCCCGGCTGGTCGGCGCTGGCGTCGAGCGTTGGCATGTCGGACAGCAGGATGAAGAAGTCGGCGGTCGCGGTCCCGGCTCCGGCATTGGCCATCGAGATCGCGCCGGCGACATTGTGCAGCCCTGTCTGGCTGGTCGGCTCGTGGGCGATGGGCGGATAGAGCTTGCGCGAATCGCTGCGCACACCGCCCTGGATGAGGCCGCCGGTGCCGACGTGCATCGCTCGGTAGAAGCTCTCGCCGTCGAGCCGGTGGGTGTCGACATAGTGGAGGAAGTTGGCGGTGGTGACCGGCGCGTGGGTCTTGTCGAGCGCGACGACGATGCGGCCCAGGCTGGTGTCGATCGCCACGGGGACGAGCTCGGCCTGAGCGGCGGGTGCGGGGACGGGCGGCGCCGGCTGGGCGAGCGCGGGCACGGCGGCAAAGGCGCTGAGAAGCAATGCGATTCGGGTGAGCATGGGTGCGTACCTACTAGCCCTGTCCCGTGAGGGGGAGAGGGGTTTTCCCTCGCCCACCTAGCCCTTATAGCGCCCGCCAATGCCCACCCTCGAGCTGACCAACCCAGCCGCGCTTCCGGCCGACTGGCGCGACCTTGTCGCGCTGACCAAGCCGAGGGTCATGAGCCTCGTCGTCTTCTCCGGCCTGTGCGGGCTGCTCGCCGCGCCCGAGCTGCCGCCGTTCGTGCTCGGCTTCACTGCGATCCTGTGCATCGCGCTCGGCGCCGGCGCGTGCGGAGCGCTCAACCAATGGTACGAGGCCGACCTCGACGCGAAGATGCGGCGTACCGCCAGGCGGCCGCTGCCCGCCGGCCGGATGGACCGCCAGTCGGCGCTCCACTTCGGCGTCGGTCTCGCGTTCTTTTCGGTGCTGCTGATGGGGCTGGCGACCAACTGGTTCGCCGCGGCGCTGCTGGCGGTTTCGATCCTCTTCTACGTTCTCGTCTACACCGTGTGGCTGAAGCCGCGCACCGCGCAGAACATCGTCATCGGCGGTGCCGCGGGGGCCTTCCCGCCGCTGATCGGCTGGGTCGCCGCGACCGGCCATTTCGCCGCGCTGCCGCTGCTGCTGTTCGCCATCATCTTCCTGTGGACGCCGCCGCATTTCTGGGCGCTGTCGCTGTTCATCCGCTCCGACTATGCCGCCGCCGGAATCCCGATGCTGCCCGTGGTCGCGGGCGTGCCGAACACGCGGCGGCAGATCTTCCTCTACAGCCTGCCGATGGCCGCGGCGGCGGTCGCGCCGTGGCCGCTCGGCCTTGCCGGGCCTGTCTATGGCTTCGCCGCGGCCGTGCTCAGCTTCGTCTTCGTCGTGCTGGCCGCGCGGGTGCTTGCCAACCGCGGCTCCGAGCCGGCGCACATGGACGCCGAAAAGCATCTGTTCGCTTATTCGGTCTTCTACCTCTTCGCGCTGTTCGCGGTGCTCGTCGCCGACCGATGGCTGGCGCAGTGAAGTTCGAGGAAGAAGTGGTGCGCCGCCAGCGCGAGCGGGCGCGGATCATGGCGCTGCTGCTCGGCGCGTTCGTCGTGCTGCTGTTCTTCATCACCATCGCCAAGACGGGGATCAACTGGTGAGCGCCAACAAGAACAGACGCACGGCGCGAGGCCTCGCGGTCATCGTCGGCTTCATGCTCGCGCTCGCCTTCGCCGCGGTGCCGCTCTACCGCATGTTCTGCGAGGCGACCGGCTTCAACGGAACGCCGCAGCGCGCGACCAGCGCGCCCGGCGCGGTCGCCGGGCAGGTCAAGGTGCAGTTCGACGCCAACGTCCACCAAGGCCTCCCTTGGCGCTTCGAGCCCGAGCAGGCGTCGGTCAACGTCGCGCCGGGGGCACAGACCAAGATCTTCTACACGGCGCAGAACCTGTCGGCGCGGGCGATCGTCGGCCAGGCGGCGTACAACGTCTCGCCCGACACGGTCGGCAAATATTTCAAGAAGATCCAGTGCTTCTGCTTCTCCGAGCAGACACTCCAGCCGGGGCAGAAGGTCGAGATGCCGGTGGTCTTCTTCGTCGACCCGGCGATCAGACAAGACCCCGACACCAAGGACGTTCACGAGATCACGCTGAGCTACACATTTTATCCGGTGGAAACTGTTCAGGCGGCTCGCTAGAGGCCGCTGTTAAAGCAAACGAGGGAAGCTGCGGCAGATGGCGACGAAGCATCACGATTATCATCTGGTGAATCCGAGCCCGTGGCCGCTCGTCGGGGCTATTGCGGCCGCTTTCCTGTTCGGCGGCACGGTGATGTGGCTGCACGAGAACCGCTACGGCCCGGTGCTGATGGGCCTTGGCATCGCCGGCGTGCTCGCCACCATGTATTTGTGGTGGACCGACGTGATCCACGAGGCGCACAGCGGCGACCACACGCCGGTCGTCCAGCTTCACCTGCGCTATGGGATGATCCTGTTCATCGCGTCGGAGGTGATGTTCTTCCTCGCCTGGTTCTGGGCGTTCTTCGACAGCGCGATCTTCCCCAGCGCGGTCGACGCCGTCGGCGGAGTCTGGCCGCCCAAGGGCATCGAGGTTCTCAACCCGTTGAGCTTCCCCGCGCTCAACACCCTGATCCTGCTCTGCTCGGGAACGACGGTCACCTGGGCGCACCATTGCCTGATCCACGGCGACCGCAAGGGCCTCAAGCTCGGCCTGCTGTTGACCATCCTCTTGGGCCTCAGCTTCACCAGCATCCAGGCCTATGAGTACGCCCACGCGCCCTTCGCCTTCAAAGGCAATATCTACGGCGCGACCTTCTTCATGGCGACCGGCTTCCACGGCTTCCATGTGATCATCGGCACGATCTTTTTGACCGTGTGCCTGCTGCGCGCGATGCGCGGCGACTTCACGCCGAAGCAGCATTTCGGCTTCGAGGCGGCAGCCTGGTACTGGCATTTCGTCGATGTCGTGTGGCTGTTCCTGTTCACCTCGATCTACATCTGGGGCGGCTGGGGCGCGCCGCACGCGGGGTGAGCGAGCCCGAGCCGGTAGCGGCAGCGCTCGCCGGCAAATGCCCGCGCTGCGGATCCCCGGGCTTGTTCGACGGCTGGGTGCGGTTCGCGGCGAAATGCCGCGGCTGCGGCCTCGACTTTTCAGCGTTCAATGTCGGGGACGGCCCGGCCGCCTTCCTCATCCTGATCGTCGGCGCCATCACCGTCGTTGGCGCGCTGGTGCTCGACGCCGCGGCCGAGCCGCCGTGGTGGGTGCACCTTATCTGGATCCCGGTCGCCGCGGCGCTGACGATCGGCGGTCTGCGGCTCGCCAAGGCGTGGCTGCTCGCGCAGGAATATAAGCACCGCGCGCGCGAAGGGCGCATCGTCAAATGACGCGGCGTTTGCCTCTCGTGCCGACGCTGGTCGTCGCGGCGGCGGTCGCGCTGATGATCGGCCTCGGCGTCTGGCAGCTGCAGCGCGCTAAATGGAAGCAGGGGCTGCTGCAGCGCTATGCGATGGCGGAACAGCTCCCGCCGATCACCTGGCCGACGGTTCCGCTCAAGAGCGAGCAGCTGCCGCTGTTCCGCCACGCGACCGGCGTCTGCTTGAGGCCGGTCGGCCGCCGCGCGATCGCCGGCGAGAACCGTGCGGGCGAGCCGGGTTACGTGCAGATCGTCCACTGCGTGACCGGCGCCGAGGGGCCCGGAATGG